>DAIOWL010000099.1:0-12341 GCA_036758545.1 Streptosporangiaceae bacterium
GTGCTGCCGCTGGAGGACCGCTACACCCAGACCCGGGCCGAGATCCTGGACCAGGCGGCGCGGCTCGCCGCCGGGCGTCGCGACGCCCTCGCCACCCTGCTCGCGCTCGAGCTGGGCAAGCCGGTCAAGGACGGCCGGGGCGAGATCGACCGGGTGGCCGACACGCTGGCGGTGTGCGCGGCCGAGGCGCGCCGGACCGGCGGCGAGTTGCTGCCGGTCGCGGGCTGGGACCGCGGCGTGGGTAACACCGCGCTAACCTACCGGGCGCCCGCGGGGGTGGCGCTGGCCATCACGCCGTTCAACGCTCCGGCGAACCTGCTCGCGCACAAGCTCGGCGCGTCGTTCGCCGCCGGGAACAGCACGATCGTCAAGGCGCCGCCGCAGGCGCCGGCCAGCTCGGCCGCGGTGGTGGAGCTGCTGCTCGACGCCGGGATGCCGGCCGAGGCGGTACAACTGCTGCACGGCGACGGCGAGACCGGCGAGCGGCTGTGCGCGGCGGACGAGGTCGACGTGATCAGCTTCACCGGCAGCGCGGCGACCGGTGACGCCGTGGCGCGCGCCGCCGGGGCCAAGCGGCTGGTGCTCGAGCTGGGCGGCAACGCGGCCACCATCGTCTGCGAGGACGCGGACCTCGGCGCGGCCGCCGCGGTGTGCGCACGCACCGGGTACAGCAACTCCGGGCAGAGCTGCATCTCGGTGCAGCGGGTGTACGTTCCGCGGGACCGGTTCGGGACGTTCCTGGACGCGTTCGCGGCCGCGGTGGCCAAGCTGCGCACCGGCGACCCGCTGCAGGACGCGACCGACGTCGGGTCGATGGTGGACGAGGCGGCGGCCGAACGGGTGGTCCGGTGGACCGCGGAGGCGGCGGCGGACGGCGCCGAGGTGGTGCTCGGCGGTACCCGGGACGGCGCCACCGTCGCGCCGACCGTGGTGGCGCACCCGCCGGCCACGGCCGCGGTGGTCACCCGGGAGGTGTTCGGCGCGCTGGTGGCGGTGCTGCCGTACGACGGCTTCGGCGAGGTCATCCAGACCTGCAACGCCAGCCGGTACGGCCTGCAGGCCGGGCTGTTTACCCGGGACATCGGGCGCATCATGACCGCGTGGCGGGAGCTGCAGGTGGGCGGGCTCGTGGTCAACGGGTCGTCCAACTTCCGGCTGGACCACGTGCCGTTCGGCGGGGTCAAGGACTCCGGGTTTGGACGGGAGTCGCCGCGCTGGATGATCGACGACTTCACCGTGGTCAAGACGCTGCTGCTGCGCGGGATGTCCGTCTTCGGAGAGGAGCGAGCATGAGCACGGTCCCGGCCGCGCAGGCGCTCGCCGCCCAGCTGGAGTCCTACGGCGTGGAGTACGTGTTCGGCACCTGCGGGCACACGAACATCGCGCTGCTCGACGCGCTGAGCCGCAGCACGATCCGGTTCGTCATCGCGCGGCACGAGCAGGCAGCGGCGCACGCCGCCGACGGGTACGCCCGGGTGTCCGGGAAGCCCGGCGTGCTGCTGCTGCACGTCGGGCCGGGGATGATGAACGCGGTCACCGGGGTGGCCACCGCCGCGCTCGACTCGACACCGCTGGTGGCGATCAGCGGCGACGTGCCCTCCTACTTCGCGGGCCGGCATCCACACCAGGAGGTCAACCTGCACGCGGACGCCGACCAGACCGCCATCTACCGGCCGTTCACCAAGCGGGCCTGGCATGTGCACCGGGCCAGGGACCTGCCCCGGTTCACCGAACGGGCGTTCTGGACCGCCACCTCGGGCCGTCCGGGAGCGGTGCTGGTCAACGTGCCGATGGACATCTTCTCCCGCCCCGTCCCGGCAGACCTGGCCGCCCGCTACCCGCTCCCGGCGGACGCCGGGCCGCCCGGCCTGCCCGATGACGTCGCGGAGCGGATCGCCGCCCTGCTGGTCGCGGCCGAGCGTCCCCTCATCTACATCGGCGGCGGCCTGCGCGACCCGGCCGCACGCGCCGCGCTGGCCGGCCTGGCCGAGCACCTGGACATCCCGATCGCGCACTCGCTGATGGCCAAGGGCGCCGTGCCGGACCAGCACCCGCTGCTGCTCGGCATGACCGGCTTCTGGGGCCTGGAACTGGCCAACGGCTACGCCCGCGAGGCCGACGTGGTGCTGGCGCTCGGCACCCGGTTCGCCGAGACCGACGCCAGCTCCTGGCATCCCGGGTTCACCTGGAGATTCCCGCCGTCGCGGCTGATCCAGGTCGACATCGACCCGGCCGAGATCGGCCGCAGCTACCCGGTCGAGATCGGCGCCGTGGCGGATACCGCGCTGGCCACCAAGGCCGTCGCCAGGGCGATCAGCCAGGCTCGTTCGGCGCCTGTTTCCCGGGGGGACCTGCGGGAGGAGATCCGTACGGCCCGGGCCGGCGCCTTCGCGGCGGCCCGGGAGCAGGGCCGCAGCGACGCCTTCCCGCTGCGGCCGCAGCGGATCCTGGCCGACCTGCGGGACACACTGCCGGCCGACGCGGTGCTGGTCACCGACGTGGGCTGGAACAAGAACGGCGTGGCGCAGTGCTACGAGCTGCCCGCGCCTGGCCGGTTCATCACCCCGGGCGGGGCCTCCACCATGGGCTTCGGGCCGGCGGCCGCGGTGGGCATTCAGATCCACGATCCCGAACGGACCGTGGTGGCTCTGGTCGGCGACGGCGGTATGAGCGCGCAATGGCCGGCGCTGCCGATGGCGGTCGAGCAGGGGCTGCCGGTGATCTTCGTGGTGATGAACAACCGCGCCCACGGGACCATCGCCGACCTGGAGACGGCCAGCTTCGGCAGCGGCTACGGCTGCGAGTTCCGTGACCCCGGCGGCCGCCCGTACAGCCCGGACTTCGCCGCGCTGGCGCGGGCGTGCGACGCCGACGGCTATGACCTCGCCGCTCCGGACGATCTCCGGACGGCGCTATGTGAGGCACTTCGCAGGCGGCGCCCCGCCGTGCTCGACGTGCCGATGATCAACGAGCCGGTGCCGACGCCGGGGCACTGGAACATCACCGACATCTACCGGGGCGTCTTCGAATACTCCCCCACTCCATCCGGAGGCTGAACCATGTCCAGATACCGCACGGGCTACACGGCGGTTTGCTCGGCCGCCCTGGTTTGCCTGGCCGCCGCGGCGTGCAGCGCGCCGGGCAGCTCCTCCTCGTCCGCCTCGGGCGGCAGCAGCAGCGGGTCCGGGTCGGGCCCGATCAAGATCGCCGTGGTGGACGCGCAGAGCGGGTCGTCCAGCGACCTCGGCCAGTTCGAGTACCGCGGGGTCAAGCTGGCTGTCGAGGCGGCCAACGCGGCCGGCGGCATCGACGGCCGGAAGATTACCCTGTCCCTGTTCGACGACCAGGGCGACCCGACCGTCGGCACCGAACTCGCCCGCAAGATCGCCAGCCAGGGCGACGTCGCCATGCTCGGCACCGCGGAGAGCGCCGTCACCCTGGCCATGGCGCCCATCCTGCAGTCCGAGCACATCCCCAACATCACCTCCGGCCAGTCGACCAAGCTGCTCGAGGTGGGTAGCCCGTACCTCTTCCTAAACGGCCCGACCGGCCTGACCTACGACTCCACCCTGGCCAAGTACCTGGTGCAGACCAAGCACTACAAGACGTTCGCCATGCTCACCAACAACGACTCCTACGGGGCGGGTGAGCACGACGCGTTCCTGTCCTCGCTGAAGTCGCTCGGCATCACGCCGGTCGCGGACAAGGTGGTGCCGCAGGACCAGAACAACATGACCCCCGCGCTGACCGCGATCCGGGGCAAGAACCCGCAGGTCCTGTTCATCGGGGCGGAGGAGGCCCAGTCAGGGCTGACGGTCAAGCAGGCGCGCGCGCTCGGCATGACCGCGGTGATCGCCGAGGGTGCCCCGGCAGGCACCCCGCTGTACCTGTCCACCGCCGGCGCGGCGAACGCCAACGGCACCATCGTCAGCTCGCCCTACCTGGGCAACGACGTCAGCGCGGCTTCGAAGAAGTTCGCGGCGGCGTACACCGAGGCGTACGGCAGCGCGCCCGAACTGCACGGGGCCAAGGCCTACGACGGCGCCCAGGTGATGATCGCCGCGCTGAAGGCATGCCACGCCTGCACCGGGCTGGCGCTGGCCAACGCGATCCGCGCGGTGCACTACGACGGGCTGCTCGGGTCGTTCCGCTACAACAAGCAGGGCGTGGG
The DNA here is from genome assembly GCA_036758545.1 of Streptosporangiaceae bacterium. Taxonomy (GTDB): domain Bacteria; phylum Actinomycetota; class Actinomycetes; order Streptosporangiales; family Streptosporangiaceae; genus Palsa-504. The sequence continues at coordinate 4,172 of DAIOWL010000099.1, forward strand.
CATTTTCGCCACTTCCATCGGGATCATCAGAAATGGAAAGATTGAACCAGTTAGTTAATTAGCGGGTTGCCGCTGGTCGGGAGGCCGGGTGCAGTCCTTTTTCCAGACGCTGGTCAGCGGGCTGAGCTTCGGCGCGGTGTACGCCCTGGTCGCGCTGGGCTTCTCGCTGGTCTACCGCACCATGGGCCTGGTCAACTTCGCGCACGGCGCGGTGCTGATGATCGGCGCGTACGTCGCCTCCACCTTCTACCTGTCGGCACGGCTGCCGTTCGCGGCGGCCGTGCCGATCGCGATGGTGGTGACCGGCGTGGTCGGGCTGGCGATCGAGCGGGTGCTGCGCCCGCTGGAGAACAAGGACTTCGACCTGATGCTGATCGGGACGATCGGGGCCGGCACCGCGCTGGAAGCGGCGGCCATCCTGATCTGGACCTCGGCCGGGCGCGGCGTGCCCTCCCCGGTGCAGACCGCCCCGCTGATCGTCGGCGGCGTCCGCATCCCGGCCTACGACCTGCTGGTGATCGCGGTCACCGCGGTGGCCATGGTGGCGCTGACCCTGTTCCTGCAGCGGACCAAGCGGGGCGCCGCCATGCAGGCGGTGGCCATGGACCACGAGGCGGCCACCGCGGCCGGCATCCACGTGGGGCGGAGCAACGCAATCGCGTTCGGGATCGGCGCCGGCCTGGCCGCGCTGGCCGGCTCGCTGGCGGGCCCGATGCTGTACGTCAGCCCGACCATGGGTGATTCGCTGGGCATCCAGGGATTCGCGTCGGCGGTACTCGGGGGGTTCGGCAGCATCCCGGGCGCGATCGTGGGCGGCCTGGGCATCGGGGTAATCGGCTCGTTCGCCGCCCAGTTCTTTCAGGGCTACTCCGACCTGGTCACGTTCGTCGTGTTCACGGTGCTGGTGATGATCCGGCCGACCGGGGTCTTCGGGGAGAAGACGGTGAACCGGGCGTGAGCGCTCTGGCCAGACGTCCGCGGGTGCTGGGGCTGGCTGCGCTCGCGGTGGCGGCGTGGCTGCTGCCGTACCGGCTGGACGTGTACTGGATCAGCGTGGCCGACACCGCGCTGCTGTTCGCCCTGCTCGCGGTGGGCATGGGGCTGGTCATGGGGATCGCCGGGCAGGTCAACCTGGCCCAGATCGCGTTCTTCGGGGTCGGGGCGTACGCGACCGCCATCCTCACCACGCACGACGGGTACGGCTTCTGGGTCGCCGGCTTGCTGGCGGTGGCAGCCACGGTGCTGACCGGGCTGGTGGTCGGGACCCCTGCCCTGCGGATCCAGTCGCACTACCTGGGGATCGTCACGCTCGGGCTGGCCGTGGCGTTCGTGGACTGGATCACCAACTCGCCGGTGACCGGGGGCGACTCGGGTATCTCCGGGATCCCGACGCCGCCGCTGTTCGGCATCGACCTGTCCAGCCAGTACCTGTACTACTACCTGGAACTGGTCGTACTGGCTCTGGGACTGGCGTTCGGGCTGTTCGTAGTGCATACGCCGCTGGGCCGCCGGATGCGGGCGATGCGGGACGACGCGCTGGCCGCCGGGTCCTCGGGCGCCGAGATCGGCGTGCTGCGGATGATCGCGTTCGTGCTGGCCAGCGTGTACGGCGGGGTGGCCGGGGTGCTGTACGCCGGGCTCATCCACTACATCGCGCCGGAGACGTTCAGCATCGCGAACATGTTCCTGCTGCTGGCCATGGTCATCATCGGCGGCCGGCGTTCGCTGGCCGGCTGCGTGACCGGCGCCATCGTGCTCACCGTCGCCCAGCAGGAACTCATCAACCTGGCCGCGTACGCGCAGCTCGGCTACGGCCTGCTGGTCGTGCTGGTGGTGGTGTTCGCGCCGTCCGGGCTGGTCGGGATCCCCGGGCGGATCGCTTCGTGGTGGGGTCGGCGCCGCTCGGCTCCCTCGATGTCCCTAGAGCCCTTCCAGCCGTTGCCCGTTGCTCCTGCATCCGGCTCCGGGGTGCTGCTGGAGGTGTCCGGGCTGGTCAAGCGGTTCCGCGGGGTGACCGCGGTGGCCGGCGTCTCATTCGAGGTGCGGCGCGGCGAGATCCTCGGCGTGGTCGGGCCGAACGGGTCGGGCAAGACCACGCTGTTCAACGTGATCAGCGGTCTCTACCGGCCGTCGGGCGGGCGGGTCGTGCTCGATGGCCGGGTTGTTTCGGGGGCCCGGCCCTACCGGATCTCGCGGCTCGGGGTGGCGCGGACGTTCCAGCACCTGCGGCTGTTCGGCAACCTGACCGTGCGCGAGAACCTGCTGGTGGCGCTGGACCGGACCCGCTCGTGGTGGAGCTGGCGGTACGTCTGCTGGCCGTTCGGGGTGTGGCGGCACGAGCGGTCGCTGCGGCTGCGGGCTTCGGAGCTGCTGGCCTCGTTCGGGCTTTCGCAGTTCGCCGGGGCGCGTCCCGGCGCGCTGCCGTACGGGATCCAGCGCCGGCTCGAACTGGCCCGGGCCATGGCGGCGGCGCCGCGGCTGCTGCTGCTGGACGAGCCGGCCGCCGGGCTGAACGGGGAGGAGCAGCGGCAGCTGGCCGGGATCGTCCGGTCCATCAGGGACAGCGGGGTGACGGTGGTGCTGATCGAGCACAACATGGGCCTGGTCATGTCGCTGTGCTCGCGGGTGGTCGTGCTGGACAGCGGGACCGTGATCGCCGAGGGGGCGCCAGCCGAGGTTTCCCGTGATCCGGCCGTGCTGGAGGCCTACCTGGGTACCTCGGCGGTGCCGCAGTGGACGGAGGCGCCGTCGTGAGTTCCGCTGCTGAGCTGGTCGTGGAGAACCTGGCGGTGCGGTACGGCGGGGTGTCCGCGGTCCGGTCGGTCAGCTTCACCGTGGCGCCCGGGCAGTCGGTCGGCCTGATCGGGGCGAACGGAGCTGGCAAGACGTCCACGCTGCGGGCGCTGATGGGCCTGGTGCCGCGGGCGGGCGGCGTCGTGCGGTTCGGCTCGCGTGACCTGTCCCGGGTTCCCGCGCGGAACATGGTGCGGCTGGGCATCGGCTACGTGCCCGAGGGCCGCCGCGTCTTCGCCGGGCTGACGGTGGAGAAGAACCTGCTGCTCGGCGCCTACGCGCGGCGCTGGGACGCGGCGACGCGGGAGACCCTCGGCGAGGTGTACTCGCTGTTCCCGGTGCTCGGCCAGATGCGCGGGCGGCTGGCCGGCGCGCTGTCCGGCGGCCAGCAGCAGATGCTGGCCATCGGCCGGGCGCTGATGGCCAGGCCGGTGCTCCTGCTGCTGGACGAGCCGTCCATGGGGCTGTCGCCCAAGCTGGTGGAGGTCATCGGGTCGACCTTGCAGCGTCTGCGGTCTGACGGTCTGAGCCTGCTGCTGGTCGAGCAGAACGCGATGCTGACGTTCGAGGCCACCAGCCGCTGCCTGGTCCTGGAGAACGGCGAGATCGCCCTGGCCGGAACGTCTGCCGAGCTGCGCGGCAACCCCCGCATCCGCCGCCTCTACCTCGGCCTGTGACCCGCGTCTGGTTTCGGGTCAGTAGGCGGCTAGGGAGCGGATGGCGGTGACGACTTTGGCGGTGGTGGGAATGACCTCTTGTTCTAGGGCGTCGGCGAAGGGGAGGGGGACGCAGGCGGCGGCGACCCGGCGGATGGGGGCGTCGAGCGACTCGAAGCCCTCGTCGGCGACGACGGAGGCGACGGTGCCGCCCCAGCCACCCTGGTAGGGATTCTCCTCCACGATGATCAGGCGCGAGGTGCGCCGCACCGACGCCAGCACCGTCGCCATGTCCAGCGGGATGAGCGAGCGCAGGTCGATGACCTCGGCGGAGATGCCGTCGGCACCCACCTGCTCGGCGGCGGCCAAGGCCAGCGGCACCGTGGAGGCCAAGGCGACCAGGGTGACGTCGGTGCCGTCACGGGCTACGGCGGCCTGGCCGAGCTCGACCACGTGATCCACGGGAGCCGACGCGCCCTTGCTGGCGAACAGGCCCTTGTGTTCGAAGAAGACCACCGGATCGTCGCTGCGGATGGCCGCGGCCATCATGCCCACCACGTCCGCCGGGGTGGCCGGGGCGGCGATCTTGAGGCCGGGGACGGTCAGCGCCCAGTTCTCCACCGCCTGGGAGTGCTGCGCGCCGAAGCCGAGGCCGCCGCCGTTCGCGGTCCGCACCACCAGCGGCACGGTGACCTGGCCGCCGGTCATGTAGCGCATCTTCGGGATCTCGTTGGCCAGGTAGTCCCAGCAGCAGGCGAAGAAGTCGGAGAACATGATCTCCGCCACTGGGCGCATCCCGGTCATCGCCGCGCCCATCGCCGCGCCCAGGATGGCCTGCTCGGATATTGGCGTGTCCCAGATGCGCTCCGGGCCGAACTCCTCGAACAGGCCCGCGGCCGTCTTGAACACGCCGCCGGCTGCGCCGATGTCCTCGCCCAGGCAGACGACCGCAGGGTCGCGGCGCATCTCCCGGGCGATGCCCTCGGACACCGCCTCGCGGTAGGTGGTCAGGTCCGCCATGCCGAGCCTCCGTCCGCCCATACGTCGGTGAATGCGTCTGCCGGTTCTGGTGGTGGCGCTGCCTTGGCGTCGGCTATCGCCCGGGCGACGGTTTCCGCCGCCCGTTCGGCCGCCTGGGTCACCGACGAGGCCGCGACCCCGGCGTCAGCCAGCCGCCGCCGGGCCAGTTCCAGCGGGTCCCGCGCCATCCACTGCGCGACCTCCTCGGCCGGACGGTACTTGGCCGGGTCGGTGCGGCTGTGCCCGAAATGCCGGTAGGTCAGCGCCTCGATCAGCGCGGGCCCGCCCCCGGACCGGGCCCGCGCGGCCGCCTGGGCCACCACCTCGGCCACCGCCACCACGTCGTTGCCGTCGACCGTCGCGGCGGTCAGCCCGTAAGCGGGCGCCCGGTCCGCGGCCGGGCTGGGCACCGCGGTCACCTGACCGATCGGGGTGTACTCCATGTAGAGGTTGTTCTCGCAGACGAACAGGACGGGCAGCGACCAGACCGCGGCCAGGTTCAGCGCCTCGTGGAAGGCGCCGATGTTGGTGGCGCCGTCGCCGAAGAAGGCCACCGCGATCTCGCCGGTACCGCGCAGCTTCGCCGACCAGGCGGCGCCGGCCGCCATCGGCAGGTGCGCACCGACGATCGCGTACGAGCCGAGCATGCCGGCCGAGGCCTTGGTCAGGTGCATCGACCCGCCCTTGGCCTTGCAGATCCCGGTGCCCTTGCTCATCAGCTCGGCCAGGCACTCGGCCGGGGTGGCGCCGCGGGCGATGGCGTGGTGGTGGCCGCGGTAGGTGGCGAAGACGTAGTCGCCCGGCCGCAGCGCGAAGCTGGCGCCGACGGCGACCGCCTCGTGGCCGGCGGCCAGGTGCGTCGTGCCCTTGACCAGCCCGGCCAGGAACAGGTCGTGCGCGGCCTTCTCGGTGCGCCTGATCACCTCCATCTGCTCGTACAGCGACAGCAGGTCCTCGGTGCTGACGGGGATCGCTGGATCATCGGTAACTGTCATCCGGAAACTCCTCCCTAGTGCATCTGCTGGCCGCCGCTGACGTTGAGCGCCTCGCCGGTGATGTTGGCGGCCGCGTCCGACGCCAGGTAGGCGCAGGCGTGCCCGATGTCCTCGGCCGACTGCGGGCGGCCGAGCGGGATCCCGGAGACGAACATCTGCCAGCCGTTCTCCCCGTCCAGTTCGCGCAGGATCCCGGTGTCCGGGTCGTCCCACAGCGGCGTGCGCACCACGCCCGGGCAGACCGCGTTGACGGTCACGTCGCGGTCCGCGACCTCCTTGGCCAGCGACTGGGTCAGCCCGATCACGCCGAACTTGGTCGCGCAGTAGTGCGCCAGGTTCGGCAGGCCCTCCTTGCCGGCCATGGAGGAGATGTTGATGATCCGGCCGGAACGCCGCTTGAGCATGGACGGCAGCACCCGCTGGGTCACGATGAACACGCCGCGCAGGTTCACCCCCATGAGCCGGTCCCAGTCGGCGTCGGTGATCTCACAGAACGGCGCGACGTTCGAGATCCCGGCGTTGTTGACCAGCACGTCGACCGGGCCGAGTTCGGCCTCGACGCGGCTGACGGCCGCGTCCGTGCTGGCCCGGTCGGTCACGTCGAGACGGACGCCGAGCCCGGATAGATCGGCGGCGACAGCCGCCGCGGTGTCCTCGTCCAGGTCGGCGACCGCGACCCGGTCCCCGGTCGCGGCCAGCACCCGGGCGATGCCGGCGCCGATGCCCGAGCCACCGCCGGTAACCAGAGCGACCTTCCCGTGCATGATCAGTCCCCCAGGGCCGGGAGCACGTGGCGGGCGATCAGCTCCAGTGAGGCGGTGCTCTGCTCGATCGGCATGCCCGGCGGGCGGGCCCAGAAGACCAGCTCCTCGTAGCCGAGCCGCTGCTGGCTCTCGGTGATGGCGGCCAGGACGTCGTCCGGCGTGCCGACGTAGTAGTGCTCGGGGTTGAGCACCGCCGGGTCGGTCAGCTCGTCCCCGTGCGAGTCGTCGTCGCCGGCCGCGGAGAACCACCGCCGGTACGCGTTGAACTGGTAGAGGAAGTGATCACCGCAGATCTCCCAGGCCGCCTCGCGGCTGTCGGCGGCGAACAGCACCCGGTTGGTGGCCACCCGTGGCCGGGCGGTCGCTTGTGTCCGATAAGCGTCGTAGATGTCCTGGCCGGCACCGGAGTCGGGCATGAAGCAGGTGCCGTACCTGGCCGCCCGGCGGGCCGCGGCCAGGCTGCTGCCGCCGGCCCAGACCGGCGGACCGCCAGGTTGCACCGGCGGCGGCGCCACGATCACGTTGTCGAATGTGAAGTGCTTGCCCGCGAACGAGAACCGCTCGCCGCGCCAGGCCAGCTGGAGGATCTCGATGGTCTCGTCGGTGCGCGCGCCGCGTTCGGCCTTGGGCACGCCGAGCACGGCGAACTCGTCCGGCTTGTAGCCGGGTGCGAGCCCGACGTCGAGGCGGCCGCCGGACAACTGGTCGACCACGGCCAGGTCCTCCGCCAGCCTCAGCGGGTGGTGCAGCGGGGCCAGCAGCACCGCCGTGCCGAGCCGGGCCTGCGAGGTGCGCTCGGCCAGCGCACCGAGCACGGCGGTGAGCGAGGGCAGATAGCCCTCCTCGCTGAAGTGGTGCTCGGACAGCCAGATCGAGGAGAAGCCGAGTTGTTCGGCGCGGGCCGCCTGGTCCAGCGTTTCCCGGTACAGCTGCGGCCAGGGCTGCCGCCAGCGGGTCGGGTTGCGGAAGTCGTACCAGACGCCGAGCCGGGTCACGCCGCCACCTCGATCAGTACCTTGACCTCGCCGGTGCCACGGGCGATCAGCCGCTCGAAGCCCTCGTTCACCGCGGATTCCAGCGGGACTACCGAGCTGATCACCCGTTCGGCCGGCAGCCGGCCGCTGGCCACCAGGCCGGCTATCCGCGGGAAGTCCTGGATCGGGTAGCACCAGGTGCCGGCCAGGGTCAGGTCCTTCAGGGCGAGAGTTTCGGCCCGGATCGAGGCGGGCCGGATGTGCAGCGCGGTCTGCACCACGGTGCCCGCGGGGCGGACCGCGTCGATGCACAGGTTCAGCGCGGCCTCGGCGCCGGCGCACTCGATGGCCAGGTCGGCGCCGATCCCGCCGGTGAGCTCGTCGAGGATGTCTGTGACCGGCTGGTGGACCGGGTCGGCGGTGATCACCTCGCCGAGGCCGCCGCCCAGCGCGGCGGCCCGCGCCCGCCGGGCCGGGTCCGGCTCGGACAGCACCACCCGGCGCGCCGGCGGCCAGCGCGTACAGCGCGGCCAGCGAGCCGATCGGCCCGGCCCCGGTGACCAGCACGGTCTGCCCGGGCTGCAGCCGGCCCCGGTCCACGCCGTAGGCGGCGACCGCGGTCGGCTCGATCAGCGCGGCCTGCCGCGGGGTCAGCGACTCCGGAACCGGCACGGCTTGCCCGGCCGAGACGATGGCCAGGTCGGCCAGGCCGCCCCAGGCGCTGCTCAGCCCGGTGCATGCCATCGTGCGGCACAGGTGACCCAGGCCGCGCAGGCATTCGGGGCAGCGACCGCAGCCGATCAGCGGCATGACCGTGCACAGGTCGCCGGGCTTGACGTGGCTGACGCCCGGCCCGGTTACGGCGACCGTGGCGGCGAACTCGTGGCCGAGGATCTGCGGCAGCCCGGCGCCGGTCGCCGCCGGTCGCGGCCAGCACCGCCTTCGTGGCGTCCCCGGCGTTCGCCGTG
>DAIOWL010000100.1:0-4120 GCA_036758545.1 Streptosporangiaceae bacterium
ACCGGCCGGTATTGCCGCTCTTCGCCCAGCGCCCTGTCGATCTCGTGCTGCTCGCGAGCGGACTTGGGCCGCTCGACCTGGTAAAGCGTGTACCCCGTGTACATCGCAAGCCCCTTTCGGAAGGTTCTGCCTGAACAGTAGGAAGGCGGTGTTCCCGCGGTGTTCCCGCCGGTTCGCGGTGCGGGAAAGCGGTCCGGGAAAAGCGCGTGACACATGCGCGACAATGGGGACGTGGCCGTACGGGTCAGGCTGCTCGGGCCGTTCTCCGTCGTCTCCGGGGGCCGCGCCGCGGGCCCATGGCCGCGGCCGAGCGCCCGGCGGCTCTGCCAGCTTGTCCTGGTGAGCCCGGGCCGGCGGGTCACCCGGGACCTCGTCTGCGAGGAGCTCTTCGCCGACCTGGACCCGCGCGCGGCCGCCCGTTCGGTCTCCAAGGCGCTGTCGATGGCCCGGGCGGCGCTGGCCCCGCTCGGCGAGCCGGCCACATCCCTGCTCGAGGCCGACCTGACCCACATCTGGGCGAATCCGGCCGTCGAGGTCGACGCGGCCGAACACGAGCAGGCCCTGCGTGCCGCGCTCGCCGCCACCCCGGGTCACGAGCGCGACGACCTGCTCGCGACCGCCCTGGCCGACGACGGCGAGCTGCTCGCCGACGAGCCGTACGCCGACTGGGCGCTGCGCCCGCGGGAGCGGCTGGAGGCGCTGCGCCAGGAGGCGCGGCTGGCCCTGGCCAGGGACCGGGCCAGGGGGGCAGGTGACACGAGGCCCGAAGCCCAGCTCGCCGCCTGGGCGGCCTGCGCCGAGCACGACCCCGCCTCCGAGGAGGCGGCCGCGGCCCTGGTCCGGGGCTACTTCGCCGAGGGGCACCGGGAGCTCGCGGTGCGCGCCTACGAGCGCTGCCGGGCCGCCCTCGGCGAGCTCGGGCTCGGCCTGTCCCCGTGGCTGGAGGAGGTGTACGCCACGGCCGCCTTCGAGGCCGGGCCGCCCCGGACGCAAGCCCCGGCGCGGGAGGAGCTCAGGACCGTCAGCGTGCTGGCCGCCGAGGTGGCCGCGGCGGCCCTCGCCGACCCGGAGGAGCTTCGCGACGTGACCGGCCGCTGCCTGGCCGCGGTGATTGCCGAGGTAGAGGCGCTGGGCGGGACGGTGACGTCGGTGTCCGGGGGAGGGCTGCAGGCCATGTTCGGGGCGCCCGAGGCGCACGAGGACGACCCCGAGCGGGCGGCCCGGGCGGCCTTCCGCGCCCTCGCGGCGGTGGCGGCGATCGACGGGGGCACCCTGCGGATCGGGGTGGAGACCGGGCCGGCCGTGCTCGGTCCCATCGGCGGCGGCGCCCGGGTCGAGTACGGCGCCGTGGGCGAGGTCGTCGGCCAGGCGGCCACGCTGCAGGCGCGGGCCCGGCCGGGTTCGGCCCTGGTCGGCCCGGTGACCAGGGCCGCCGCCGGGCACCTGTTCGCCTGGGGCGCGGCCGAAGCAGACGGCACCTACCTCGGACCGCCCATGCCGCGCATCGCGGGCCACCGGCTCCGCCCCGGCGGCCCGCTGGTCGGACGGCAGCCCGAACTGGCCGCGCTCGGCACTGCCCTGCGCGAAGCCGCGCGCGGTCACGGCTCGGTCGTGCTGGTGACCGGCGAGCCCGGGCTCGGCAAGACCCGCCTGGTGCAGGAGTGCCGCAGGCGCGCGGCCCGCGGCACCCGATGGCTGGAGGGATCATCAGCCTCCTACGCCTCGTCCACCCCCTACGGCCTCTACCAGCAGCTGCTGGCCAACTGGGCAGGCGTGACGCCGGACCAGCCCGCGGCGGTGACCGGGGCCGCCCTGGAGCGGGTGCTGGCCTCGGTCCGGGCCGGCGACCTGTTCCCGCTGCTGGCCCGCATGATGGGCCTGCCGCCGGGAGCGGCGCTGGGCCGGATGGGCCCTGGGGAGCTGCAGAAGCAGACCTTCGCCGCCTGGCGCGCGCTGACCGCACGCCTGGTGGCGGCGGGCCCGGCGGTCCTCGTCCTGGAGGACCTGCACTGGGCCGACCCGACCTCGCTTCGCCTCACCCTCGAGCTGGCCCGGCTGGCCGCGGGCCATGTCGAGGGCTGGCGCCTGCTGATCCTGGCCACCGGCCGGCCCGAGGCCGCCCCGGCGCTGGACAGCCTGGATGCCCGCAGGCTGGAGCTCGGCCCGCTGGGCGGGGCGGCCGAAGAGGAACTGGCCCGGTCGCTGATGGGTGACGGCACCAGCCGCGAGGTCCTGGACACCGTGCTGGCCAGCGCCGACGGCAACCCGCTGTTCCTCGAGGAGCGACTGAGCTCGCTGCTGGAGACCAGCGCGCTGGTGCGCGAGCATGGTGCCTGGCGATTGGGCCGGGCTGCGGGCGCACAGGTGCCCCAGGCGCTGGAGCGTATGGTCAGGTCCCGGGTGGACCGGCTCAGCCCGGCGGCGCGGGACGCCGTCCGGCCCGCGTCCGTGCTCGGCATCGAGTTCCCGGGATCACTGCTGGCCGCGGTCTGCGTCGCCGGCGAGCCGCTGGACGCCGCCCTGGACGAGCTGCGCGCCAAGGATTTCCTGCACGAGGTGGCCGGGCGGGCCGAGCCCGTCTACCGCTTCCGGCACGCCCTGATCCAGGAGGCGACGTACAACGGGCTGCTGCGCGCCGAGCGCCGGCTGCTGCACGGCCGCGCCGCGTGGGCGCTCGAGGCCGCAGCGTACGGCCGAACGGACGAGGTGGCGGCCGTCCTCGGCCGGCACTTCGCCGCCGCCGGGGAACCAGAGCGCGCCCTGCGCTACTACGAGATCGCGGGCGACCACGCCACCGCGTCCTTCGCGAACGACGAGGCCATCTCGTCCTACCGCGCCGCGCTCGCCATCGCGGGCGAGGGCGAGGCCTCGGTGGAGCTGCAGGCCAAGCTGGCCAACGTGCTCTGGCGCACCGGGCGGCGCGGCCAAGCCAGGGAGGCGTTCCAGGCCGGCCTGCGCGCCGTCCCCGCCAGTGACACGGTTCGCCGGGCGCACCTGCTGACCCGGCTGGGGCGGCTGGAGGTGGCCGATAACCACTTCGAGGCGGCCTGGGCCGCCTACGACGCCGCCGAGGACCTGCTCGGCGGGAACCCGGAGGAGATGGACGCGGCCACCGTCGAGGAGTGGCTGGAGCTGATGGTCGACGGCCGGGCGTGCCAGTACAGCACCGAATACCGTCCGGAGCAGGCCCTGGCCACGCTGGCGGCGGCCCGCCCGGTGCTCGACCGGGGCTCTGCGGTCAGGAAGCACGGCTACTACTTTCACCTGGCCATGGCGCGGGTCGCGCAGAACAGGTTCCGGGTGGACGAGACCGACCTGGACAACGCGCGCCGCAGCCTGGCCGCAGCTTTGGAGGCCGAGGAGAAGGACGTCGGCTACGCCACGTTCTTCCTGGCCCGGTTCCTGCTGCTGCACGGCGACCTGGCCGAGGCCCAGGACCAGCTGGAGCACTCGCTGGCCCTGGCCGAACGGATCGGCGAGACCGGCCTGCGGGCCTACAGCCTGCAGGGCCTGGCCATGGCCGCGCTGCGCCGCCACGACACCGCGGCGGTCCGCGCCCTGGCTCCGCTGGTCCTGGCCGAAGTGGAGACCATGGCCAGCCCCGACTACCTGGCCGGGGCCAAGGCCTGCCTGGCCTGGCTGGCCTGGCAGGACCGGCAGCCGGACGACGTGATCAAGCTGGCGGAGGAGATCACGACGCTGACGACGGGCACTCTCGACGCGGGGCTCTATTACGGTCCCGTCCACCTGTGGCCGCTGGCCGCTGTGCACCTGGAAGCCGGCCACCTGGCCGAGGCCGTCGCCGCCACCCGCCACCTCCGGGACCACACGCAGTTCCCCGCCGGTCTCGAGGCGGCCCTGACCGCCGCGTCGCAGGCCTGCGACCAGGGCCGGCCCGATCAGGCCACGACCAGCCTGACCACTGCCCTGGACCTGGCCCGCGACCTCGGCTATCTCTGATCCTCGCGCATGCCGCGGGCGTCGAGCCCGGCCAGCGAGTGGCCCGAGGTCTCGGCGTTGTGCGCGTGCGCCACGTGGTGCAGGCCGAACACCGAATCCATCCCGGGCCGCAGCCCCATCAGGTCCTCGCACTGGTTGACCGCGCGCTTGGCCAGCGCGA
>DAIOWL010000100.1:4220-8486 GCA_036758545.1 Streptosporangiaceae bacterium
GGCCGCAGCCCCATCAGGTCCTCGCACTGGTTGACCGCGCGCTTGGCCAGCGCGAGGCCGAACCGCGGCATCTGCCCGATCTGCCCGGCCAGCTCGAACGCGGTCGCCTCCAGGTCCGCGCGCGGCACCACGCGGCTCACCATGCCCACCTGATAGGCGCGCTCGGCGCCGAACCGTCCCCCGGTGAACAGCACCTCCTTGGCGAACCGCGGCCCGAGCACCCACGGGTGCGCGAAGTACTCCACGCCCGGGATCCCCATCTTCACCACCGGATCGGCGAAGAACGCGTCGTCGGCCGCCACGATCAGGTCGCACACCCAGGCGAGCATCAGCCCGCCGGCGATGCAGGCGCCGTGCACCATGGCGATGGACGGCTTGGGTATCTCCCGCCAGCGCCGGCACATGCCCAGGTAGACCTCCATCTCGCGGGCGTACCTGGCGTCCGCGCCGTCCTTGCCCACGTGGTCCCACCACAGCACGGCCTCGCGGTCGAAGGACTGATCCGCGTCCCGCTCCGGGGTGCCGATGTCGTGCCCGGCGCAGAAGTGCTTGCCCGCCCCGGCCAGCACCAGCACCGCGACGTCGTCGTCGTTCACCGCCCGGGTGAACGCCGCGTCCAGCGCGTAGGTCATCGCCGAGTTCTGCGCGTTGGCGTACTGCGGCCGGTTCAGGGTGATCAGCGCGACCCGCCCGCGCTGCTCGTACAGCACCTCGTCCGCCATCAGGTCTCCTCCCTCAGGACGCGCTTCAGCACCTTGCCCGACGGGTTGCGGGGCAGCGCGTCGCGGAACTCCACCCGCCGGGGCACCTTGTAGTTGGCCAGCCGCTCCCGGCAGAAGGCCAGCACGTCGGCCTCGGCCAGCGCGAAACCCGGCCGGGCGACCACGAACGCCTGGCCGACCTCGCCGAGCCGCGGCTCGGCCACGCCGATCACGGCCGACTCGGCCACCCCGTCCAGCCGCGCCAGCACCTGCTCCACCTCGGCCGGGTACACGTTGAAGCCGCCGCAGATGTACATGTCCTTGAGCCGCCCGGTGATGGTCAGGTACCCGGCCGCGTCCAGCCGGCCGGCGTCCCCGGTGTGCAGCCAGCCGTCGCCGTCGATCGCGGCCGCCGTCGCCTCCGGGTCGTCCAGGTAGCCGAGCATCAGGTTCGGCCCGCGGAGCAAGATTTCATCCGAACGGCCGATCTTCACCTCGAACCCGGCGGCGGCCCGTCCCGACGTGGCGGAAACCACCTCCGGCGGGTCGCCCGGACGGCACATCGTGGCCACCACCGCCTCGGTCAGCCCGTAGGCGGTGAGTACGGTCTCGAAGCTCAGCTCGCGCCGCATCCGCTCGACCAGCGCGACCGGCACGTCGGCGGCTCCGGTGACGGCGAGCCGCAGGCTGGACAGGTCGCGTTCGGCGCGCTCCGGGTGGTCGAGGATCATCTGGTAGATCGTCGGCGCCCCGGGCAGCACGGTGATCCGCTCGGCTTCGGCCAGCCGCATCGCCTCGCCCGCGTCGAACACCGCCTGCGGCACCAGCGCCGCCCCGCTGACCAGGCAGGCCAGGATGCCCGCCTTGAAGCCGAACGTGTGGAAGAACGGGTTCACCACCAGGTATCTGTCGCCCGGGCCCAGCCGCGCGCAGTCGGCCCAGGCCCGCGCCACGCCCAGGGACCGCTCGTGCGAGGTCATCGCGCCCTTGCTCCGCCCGGTCGTCCCCGAGGTGAACATGATGTCGCTGACGTCCCCCGGCCGCACCGCACTCGCGCGCCGCCTGGCCTCGGATACGGAACCCGCCTGCAGGAACGTGTCCCACTCCTCGGGCACCCGCACGACCAGCCCGAGCCGGTCCAGATCGCCGGGGCCGGCCGCCGCCAGGAGGTTGCCCAGCCGGTCCACGCCGAGGAAATCGCCGGCCACGAACAGGGCTCGCGCGCGGCTGCGGCCGATCACGTCCAACGCCTCGGGTCCGGTGAACCGCGTGCTCACCGGGACCAGCGCCGCGCCCGCGCCGAGCGTGCCCAGGGCGGTCAGCAGCCACTCCGGCCCGTTCGGCGCCCATATCGCCACCCGGTCCCCGGGCCCGATGCCCGCATCGATCAGCGCGCCGGCCACCGCGGTCACCCGCTCGTCCAGCTCGCGGTAGCTGAGCCGGAACCCTTGAGCCCCGCCCGGTTCCGCCACCGCCTCCGCGTCGCCGAACTCCCGCGCCGCCCGCGCCACGGCGGCCGGGACCGTCAGCTCCACCGCACCTCCCACCCGCCCCTTCCGGCCCTCTCCGTCAGCACCCTCCAAGCCTCCCCCTCCCTCTGTCGTCAGCACCTTCCAAGCCTCCCCTCCCTCCCGCCGCCGCAGCACCCTCCAAGCCTCCCCTCCTCCCCCCGACTAAGCAAGCAAGTGCTTGGTAGGTTGTGCCTGACGCAGGAGGTGACCCGGGTGCGGTTTACGCCGCAGGACGAGGAGTTCCGCGCCGAGGTGCGCGCGTGGCTGGAAGCCAGCCTGACCGGCGAGTTCGCCGGCCTGCGCGGCGCGGGCGGGCCGGGCCGCGAGCACGAGCGGCACGACGAGCGACTCGCCTGGAACCGGCACCTGGCCGCCGCGGGCTGGACCTGCCTGGGCTGGCCCCCCGAACACGGCGGCCGCGGCGCCACCCTGACCAGGCAGGTCATCTTCTACGAGGAGTACGCGCAGGCCGGCGCGCCGGCCCGGGTTTCGATCGTGGGCGAGGAACTGCTCGGCCCGACCCTGATCGCGTTCGGCACGCCGGACCAGCAGCAGCGCTTCCTGCCGCCGATCCGGGAGGTCCGCGAGCTGTGGTGCCAGGGCTACTCCGAACCCGGGGCCGGGTCCGACCTGGCCAGCGTGGCCACCCGGGCGGCGCTGGACGGGGACACCTGGGTGATCAACGGCCAGAAGACCTGGACCTCGCTGGCCCACCTGGCCGACTGGTGCTTCGTGCTGGCCAGGACCGAACCCGGCTCCCGGCGCGGCGCCGGCCTGTCCTACCTGCTGGTGCCGATGGACCAGCCGGGGATCACCGTCCGCCCGATCCGGCAGATGACCGGCACCGCCGAGTTCAACGAGGTCTTCTTCGACGACGCGCGCACCGCCGCGGTCAACGTGGTCGGCGCGCCGGGTGACGGCTGGCGGATCGCCAAGGCCACGCTGGCCATCGAGCGCGGCGCGGCCATGCTCGGCCAGCAGGTCGGGTTCCGCCGCGACTTCGAGGACCTGGCCGAGGCGGCCCGGCGCAGCGGCGCGTCCGGTAACCCGCTGATCCGCGACCGGCTGGCCCGGGCCTGGATCGGCCTGCGCATCATCCGCGAGTACGCGCTCGATACCCTGGGCACCGACGATCCGGCCCGGGCCTCGGTGCTGAAGGTGCTGTGGTCCCGCTGGCACCGGGACCTCGGCGAGCTGGCCATGGACATCGTCGGTCCCGGCTCGCCCGACCTGCACCGCTGGCAGCGGCTGTTCCTGTTCAGCCGGGCCGAGACCATCTACGGCGGCTCCGACGAGATCCAGCACGAGATCATCGCCACCCGCGCCCTGGGCCTGCCCCGATCATGACGGGCCACGGTCTGCTGGACGGCAAGGTGGTGGTCGTCACCGCCGCGGCCGGCACCGGCATCGGCGGCGCCGCCGCGCGGCGCTGCCTGGAAGAAGGCGCCCAGGTGGCGATCAGCGACCAGCACCACAAGCGGCTGGCCGCGACCCGCGACGAGCTCGCCGCCGGGCACGGCGACAAAGTCTGGTCGCGACCCTGCGACGTGACCGACGAGGCGCAGGTCGCCGCGCTGGTCGAGGGCGCGGCCGGGCACTTCGGCCGGATCGACGTGATGATCAACAACGCCGGGCTCGGCGGCACCGCCTCGGTGCTCGACATGACCGACGAGCAGTGGTCCCGGGTGCTCGACGTCACGCTGACCGGGACGTTCCGCTGCACCCGCGCGGCGCTGCGCCAGTTGGTCGCCCAGGGCCACGGGGGAGCGGTCGTCAACAACGCCTCGGTCCTGGGCTGGCGCGCCCAGCCGGGCCAGGCGCACTACGCCGCGGCCAAGGCCGGCGTCATGGCCCTCACCCGGTGCGCCGCGCTGGACGTCGCCGCCCACGGCATCCGGGTCAACGCGGTCGCACCCAGCCTGGCCGTCCACCCGTTCCTGGCCAAGGTGACCAGCGAGGACCTGCTCGCCGAGCTCGCCGCCGCCGAACCGTTCGGCCGCGCCGCGCAGCCCTGGGAGGTGGCCAACGTCATCGTCTTCCTGGCCAGCGACTAC
>DAIOWL010000100.1:8586-12336 GCA_036758545.1 Streptosporangiaceae bacterium
TCGTGCAGCGCGGTGGTGAGCAGCCGGGCGCCGGTGCTGCCCACCGGGTGGCCGAGGGCGATCGCGCCGCCGTTGACGTTCACCCGGTCCGGGTCGGCCCCGTGCACCGCCAGCCAGGACAGCACGATCGACGCGAACGCCTCGTTGACCTCGAACAGGTCGATGTCGCCGATGGCCATGCCGCTGCGTTGGAGCACCCGCTCGGTCGCCTGGACCGGGCCGTCGAGGTGGTAGTACGGCTCGGCGCCGATCAGGCACTGGGCCAGGATCCGGGCCCGGGGCCGCAGCCCCAATTGCCGGGCCCGGTCCGCGTCCGCGAGCAGCACCGCGGCGGCGCCGTCGGAGATCTGCGAGGACGAGCCGGCCGTGTGCAGCCCGCCCTCGACCACCGGTTTGAGCCGGGCCAGCGCCTCCAGGCTGGTCTCGCGCAGCCCCTGGTCCCGGTCGACCACGTCGGGACCCACCTTGACCGGCACCACCTCGCGGTCGAAACGCCCCTGCGCCCAGGCCGCCTGGGCCAGCGTCTGGGATCGTAGGCCGAACGCGTCGGTGTCCTCGCGGGAGAGTCCGCGGCGCTGCGCGATGCGCTCGGCCGCGACATACTGGCTCGGCATGTCGATGTCCCAGGATCCAGGCCGGGGCGTACCCGCGTCAGCCCTGGCCGCGGTGCCCAGCGGCACCCGGCTCATCGCCTCGACCCCGCACGCGATCCCGACGCCGATCGCGTCCGCCGCGATCAGCCCGGCCACCAGGTGCGCGGCCTGCTGCGCCGAACCGCACTGCGCGTCCAGCGTCAGGCAGCCGGCCGTGTGCGGCAGCCCGGCGTGCAGCCAGGCCGTACGGGTCACGTTGTTCGACTGCTCGCCGGCCTGGGTCACGCAGCCGCCCGCTACCTGCTCGACCTCGGCCGGAGCGATGCCCGCCCGGTCGATCAGCGCCGTCTGCACGCCGCCCAGGATCTCGGCCGCGTGCACGCCGGACAGCACGCCGCCGCGCTTGCCGACCGGGGTCCGTACCGCCTCGACGATCACCGCGGTCCCCATAGCCCACCTCCGCCATCCATGGTCTAATCAAAACTAGAACACGTTTCACTATCAGCCAAGGAGGCAGCCGTGACCGTTCCGGACATCCCGCCTGGCTTCGACTTTACCGATCCCGAGATCTACGCCACCAGGGTGCCCGCCGAGGAGCTGGCCGAGCTGCGCCGCGCCGCCCCGGTGTGGTGGGTGACACAGCGCCGGGGTTCGGCCGGCTTCGACGACGAGGGGTACTGGGCGGTCACCCGGCACGCCGACATCCTCGCGGTGTCCAAGACGCCGGACGTCTACTCGTCGGAGGAGAACACCGCGCTGATCCGGTTCAAGGAGGGCATCCCCCGCGAGTCCATCGAGATGCAGCGGATCATCCTGCTCAACATGGACCCCCCGCAGCACACCAGAATGCGCGGCATCGTCTCCCGCGGCTTTACCCCCCGGGCCATCGGCAGCCTGCGCCAGGTCCTGACCGAACGCGCCGAGCGCATCGTGGCTACCGCGCTGGAGTCCGGCACCGGCGACTTCGTCACCGACGTGGCAGCCGAGCTGCCGCTGCAGGCCATCAGCGACCTGATCGGCGTCCCGCAGGAGGACCGGGGCAAGATCTTCGCCTGGTCCAACCGGATGATCGGCTACGACGACGAGCTGCCCGGCGAGGAGAACGCCGGCGAGATGGCCGCCATCGAGATCCTCGGCTACAGCATGACCATGGCCGAGGAGCGACGCGGCTGCCCCCGCGACGACATCATCACCAAGCTGATCAGCGCCGAGATCGACGGCCACGGGCTATCCGACGACGAGTTCGGGTACTTCGTGCTGATGCTGGCGGTGGCGGGCAACGAGACCACCCGTAACGCCATCACGCATGGCATGAACGCCTTTTTCGACCACCCGGAGCAGTGGGAGCTGTTCAAGGCGTCCCGCCCGGACACCGCGGCGGACGAGATCGTCCGCTGGGCCACCCCGATCACCGTGTTCCAGCGCACCGCGACCCGCGACGTTGAACTCGGCGGCCAGCAGGTTAAGGCGGGGCAGCGGCTGGGCCTGTTCTACCGGTCGGCCAACTTCGACGAGGAGGTCTTCGCCGAGCCCGGACGGTTCGACATCGGCCGCAGCCCGAACCCTCACCTGGGTTACGGCGGCCTGGGCACGCACTACTGCCTGGGTGCCAGCCTGGCCAAGCTGGAGATCGAGCTGATCTTCACCGCCATCGCCGACGCCATGCCGGACATCGCCAAGGCCGGCGACCCCGTCCGCCTGCGCTCCGGCTGGATCAACGGCATCAAGAGTCTCCCCGTCACCTACCGCCCCTAACCCGCCCCTCCCAGCTCCGGACCATGATCGTGAGCAGTTTTGGGCGCTATTTGTCCCAAGCCGCTCACGATCATGAAAGAGCGGCGACGCGCTCCTCCTCGGCTAGGCGGCCGCTACCGGTCTAGGCGGCCGCTACCGGTCTAGGCGGCCGCTACCGGTTCCGCGGGCGCTTCCTCAGGTCTCACGCCGGCCACCCCAAGCGCGCTCATGATCAGCCCGATGACGGGGAAGGCGATGCACATGACGACGTACACCTCGGTGCTCACGCTCGCGATTTGCTCGCGGTGATAGAGGGCGAGCGTGCTCAGGTGCTGGCTGTGGTAGAACCACTGCCGCAGCGCGCCCGAGGTAAGCGTCAGCGCCGTCGTGCTGGTGCCAAGGGCCGTGACGAACAGCGCGCCGGTCAGGTTGGCCAGCACGCCGGCGGCGATGCCCTGCCGGATCCTGATGTCAGCGGGCGGAACAGAGCCGTCGGCGCCACGTCGGCGCCGGGCGGCCAGCATCGCGGCCGCCGCCGGGCCGCCCAGCAGCAGCAGCCACGCGAGCGCGACCAGCGGGTCGACATCGGAACCCGGCAGCCATGGATCGGTGGCGTTCTGGCCGAGTCCGAGCGGCGCCACCGCGTACATGACCACTCCGAGCAGCAGGCCGGCGGTGGTACCGATGGCCAGTGTGGTCTGGCTCAGCCGCGAGCGCCACGAGGTCAGCCAGAGGAAGGCTGCCACGTACCCGGCGATTATCAGCACGACGACGATCTCGCCCTGCCAGGGCGCTCCTCCCGACGACGCGCCGCGCACCCCAGTGAAGTTGAAGATGTTATTGATGCGCAGGTAAGCCGTCCGCCGCGGCGCGAAGTCGGCGAACACCTCGACGATGATCCTGGCCGGGACAAGGGCCAGGATCGCGACGAAGCAGAAGACGCGCAAGACCCGTCCGGCCCGGCTCGCGCTGGCAGGCCCGAGGAACCGCCGGGCCAGCAACGGCAGCCCGGCCAGCAGCAGCACCGTCGCGATCACGCCGAACTGGCTGACCGCCGCGTGCCCCATCGTCGGCTGCGGCCAGGCGGCCCAGGCCACAGCCGATGCGGCCGCCGCGAACAGCGCGGCCTTGATGAGTCGGCGCGGCAACAGGGCTTCCCGCGCGAGCACCCAGATCCCGCCCGCACGCCAGGCCAGCCGCGGGAGCCCGGGCAGCACCTCGTGCGCTTCGGCCCAGACCGCCGCGATCCAGTCCCGCCGTCCGGCGGGCAGCAGCAGCCGCGCCGCCGCGCGCCCGGCCGCGGCCGCCGCCCGGCTCAGTCCGCTCATGACCTCACCCGCCTACCGTGCGCTCCGGCCCGTTCATGATGTCGCGCCTGCCACCCCACCGCGCGGTGCCGGTGCTGGTGCTGGTCCTGGCGCCG
>DAIOWL010000101.1:0-1837 GCA_036758545.1 Streptosporangiaceae bacterium
CCGAGCTGCACGGTGGTGGTGAGCAGGCCGGACGCGTCGGCCGCCCGGGCCGCGGGCACGTGCGTCAGGGACTGGGTGAGCAGCGGGCTGACCGACAGCCCCAGGCCGAGGCCTACGGCGGCCAGGCCGGTCCAGGTCAGCGCGGTGATGCTCGCGTGTGAGCCGGCACTGTGCAGGCCCGCCGCGAGGGCCAGGTAGGCGAGGATGCCGACGGTCAGCCCGGCCGGGACGAGGACCCGGCGGGCCGCGGCGGGCAGCCGCCGCCAGTTGTACCCGGCCAGCCCGAACACCGCCGCGAACGGCAAGTAGGTCAACCCGGCCCGCAGCGCGCTCTCGCCCAGGCCCGCCTGCAGGTACAGCGTGTAGGCGAACAGCAGCCCGCCGTACCCGATCTGCGTCGCGGCCAGCGTGACCAGCCCGGACGGCAGGGCCGGGGCGCGCAGCACGGCCAGGTTCAGCAGCGGGTCGCCGCCGCGGGCGGCCACCCGGCGCTCGATGAGCACGAAGCCGACGGCGAGCACGACGCCGGCCGCGATGCAGCCGAAGCCCCAGGCCGGCCAGCCCTCCTCGCGCCCGAGCACCAGCGGCAGCACGATCAGCAGCACCGCGCAGGCCGCGGCGCCCAGGCCCGCCAGGTCGAGTTTCTTGGTCCGGCCGACGGGGGCGTCGGGCGGGACCAGGCGGGGCACGGCGGCGGCGAGCACGATCCCGATCGGCACGTTGATGGCGAACACCGGGCGCCAGCCGGTGCCGAACAGGTCCGCGGTCACCACCACGCCGCCCAGCACCAGCCCGGTCACCGCGCCCGCGGAGAGCACCGCCGCGTAGGCGGACAGCGCCCGGGCCCGGGCCGGGCCGGAGAAGTTCAGCTGGATGATGCTGAAGACCTGCGGGACCAGCACCGCGGCGCCCGCGCCCTGGACCAGCCGGAAGCCGATCAGCGCCTGGCTGTCCGGCGCCAGCGCGCAGGCCAGCGACGCGGTGGTGAAGATGAGCACGCCGGCCAGGTAGGTTCGGCGCCGGCCGTAGCGGTCACCGAGCCGGGCGCCGGTAATCAGCAGCATCGCGTACGCGATCGTGTAGCCGCCCACCACCAGCTGCAGCGACGCGCCGGAGGCGTGCAGGCTGGCGGCGATCGACGGCATGGCCACGTTGGTCACCAGGACGTCGATGATGCACATGAACTGGCCGAGCAGCAGCACGGCCAGCATGAGCCAGCTGGCGTGAGGGGGTGTCGTGCCGCCCGGGGCGGGCGCTGTCCGGGTTGGCCGAACGGGCAGGGCCATCGAGTCCTCCTGAAGGCAGATTGTCACCGGCACGAC
Source organism: Streptosporangiaceae bacterium (assembly GCA_036758545.1). Taxonomy (GTDB): domain Bacteria; phylum Actinomycetota; class Actinomycetes; order Streptosporangiales; family Streptosporangiaceae; genus Palsa-504. The sequence continues at coordinate 1,323 of DAIOWL010000101.1, forward strand.
GAGCGGGTGACCTCGGAGGGGACAGCTCGCTGCTCTTAGGTTTCCGCGATCCGGCGTTCGAGGAAGCGGCGTTCGGGGACGGTGCGGGCCAGCGCGAGCGCCTCGCGGTAGGCGGCCCTGGCTTCGGCGGTGCGGCCGAGACGGCGGAGGAGTTCGGCCCGGGTCGAGTGCCAGTACTGGTATCCGGGCAGGTCCAGGCCGTCCACGATGGCCAGGGCGGCGGCCGGGTCGCCGGCTTCGGCGATCGCCACGGCCCGGTTCAGCCGGACCACGTCCGAACCGGTCCGGTCGGCGAGCTCGCCGTAGAGCGCGGCGACCTGCGGCCAGTCGAGCGGCGTTTCCGCCTGGAGGGAGGCGATCGCCGCTTGCAGGGCGTACGGGCCGCGCGCGGTCGGGGCCCGCTGCAGGGCCGGGTCGAGCAGGGCACTGCCTGACCAAGCACGGGCGAGCAGGTCCCTGGCCTCGGTGATCTGCCGCCAGTCCCACCGCGACTGGTCCTGATCCGGCAGCAGCAC
>DAIOWL010000101.1:1937-12328 GCA_036758545.1 Streptosporangiaceae bacterium
CGCTTCATCGTCTCGGCCGGGACCAGGAAGGCCCGGGCGATCTCATCGGTGGTCAGGCCGGCCACCGCGCGCAGCGTCAGCGCCACCTGCGCCTCGATGGCCAGCGCGGGATGGCAGCACATGAAGACGAGCTCGAGTCGCTCGTCCGGGATGGGCGGATCGGTCACGACCTCCTCCGCCTCCTCTGGCTGCTGCGCGAGCAGGGGGAGCTTGGCGGCCAGCACGCGGTCGCGGCGCAGCCGGTCGATGGCCCGGTGCCGGGCCGTGGTGACCAGCCAGGCACCGGGATTGTCCGGCATCCCGGTGCCCGGCCAGCGCTGCGCCGCGATCGCGAACGCCTCGGCGGTGGCCTCCTCGGCTAGGTCGAAATCCCCGAAGTAGCCGACGAGGCTGGCCAGCACCCGGCCCCACTCGTCGCGGAAAACCTGCTCGATCAGTTCCGGCCCCGGTTACCCGTTGTCGATGACGGGCCGGATCTCGACCGCGCCGCCGAGCCGCGCGGCCGGGAGCCTGGCGGCGAGCTCGGTCGCCTGGTCCAGGTCGTCGGCCTCGATCAGGTAGAAGCCGCCGAAGACCTCCTTGGTGTCCGCGAAGGGGCCGTCGGTGACCAGCGTCTGCCCGCCCTGGACCCGGACCGTGGTGGCGGTCTCGACCGGATGCAGCGAGGCGCCGCCTACCACTTCCGGCAGCTTCCTGATGTCCAGGTACTCGCGGTGGTTGGCTTCCCGCTCGGTCGCGCTGAGGGCCTCGGCCGCCCCCGGCTTGCTGTAGATGAGCAAGGCGTACTGCATCTGCGGCTCCTTCCTCCCGGTAGCTATCTTGTCGTGCTCATGACGAACCGAGTGTGCCCGGGGGGACAGCGGGCCCAGGATTGATTTCCGCCGCAGCGCCCTACTTGAGCGCCCTGACCCGTGCGATCAGCCTGAGCATGAGCGAGGACAGCGTGGGCTTGGGCGACTGGACGTTCAGCAGCTGGCTGTCGATCATGTAGACGTTCGTGCCGACGATGGTCCACAACGCTTTGGTCACCACCCGGGCACCTGTTATCTGCGTGTCCGTCAGGTACTCGGTGAGCAGCAGGGACGGGTGGCCGCCCACCCGCTCCGCCTTCCGGGCATGGATAGTCTCGCGGATCGTTCCGCCGTGACCATCGGAGAAGCTCACCGACTTGCATGACTTGTACTTGGCGCTGATCTGGCCATTGAGCACGGTGGCCGCGTGATGATTCGCGGACTGGTAGACCGCCTGCGAGAAGATCTCCTCCACGGGCGCCTTGCCCGACTTGCTGGCGGCCGACTCAGTCGCGAACGCGGTCTCGCCGAAACCCTTGACAGTGCCAATGAAATTCCAGAAGTTAACGCACTTCATAGACAAGATGTGGAACACAGCGCGGTGTTCGAGGCGGCCGCCGGAGTTGCCAGCGAAAATCGTGCTGTAGCCGGGCTGGAAACGCGACGGGGCCAGCAGCGCGCCCTTGAGTTTCTTCCCGGTCACCTGGACGGGAGCGTGAGACACCCCAGCCGACGCCACCGCCGCCGGGGCGAGCAGCGTACAGATAGCGGCGGAAACGGCAATGGCGCTGGCTTTGACGCGAAAGGACATGACAGGCCTCCTGGTTCGTCCCCAAATTAGGAAGGCGCCAGCATATCGGTGATTTCGGTGCGGGCGGGGGGATTTGAACCCCCACGGTGTCGCCACCAACAGGACCTAAACCTGCCGCGTATGCCATTTCGCCACGCCCGCTGAAGGCCAGCGCGAGGCTGGCCATTTGTAACGGTACAGTCTAGGCGTCGACTTCGGCCCGCAGCCGGGCGACGTGACCGGTGGCCTTGACGCCGTACAGGGCCTTGGAGATGGCGCCGTTCGCGTCGACGACGAACGTGGACCTGATCACGCCGACGGTGGTCTTGCCGTAGAGCTTCTTCTCGCCCCAGGCGCCGTAGGCCTCGAGCACCGCGTGATCGGGATCGGAGAGCAGCGGGAAGGTCAGGCCCTCCTTATCCCGGAACCTGGCCAGCTTGGCCGGCTGGTCGGGCGAGATGCCCAGGACGGTAATGCCCGCGGAGTTCAGGCTGGCCAGGCTGTCACGGAAGTCGCAGGCTTCCTTGGTGCAGCCGGGCGTCATCGCGGCCGGGTAGAAGTACACGATCACCCGCTGGCCGCGGAACGAGGACAGCGAGACCTCCTTGCCGTCGGCGTCCAGCAAGGTGAACTCGGGCGCCGGGTCGCCCGGCGCGAGCCGCTTGTCGGTCATCGGGCCTCCTGTGGGGTGCGGGTTGTCACGCGAGTTCGTTTATGAACGGGGTCAGCGCGCGGAAGGCCCGGCCGCGGTGGCTGATCGCGTCCTTGGCTTCCGCGGTCATCTCGGCGGTGGTCTGGCCGAACCCGTCGGGCAGGAAGATCGGGTCATAGCCGAACCCGCCGCTGCCGCGCGGCGCGCGGATCAGCCGGCCCTCGACCTGGCCGGTCACGACCCACTCGCGGGAAGCCGGCCCCGGGACGACCAGCGCGGCGGCGCAGACGAACCGGGCGCCGAGCCGGGTATCGGGCACGTCGGCCACCTGGGCCAGGACCAGTTCCAGGTTGGCCTTGTCGTCGCCGTGGCCGCCCGCCCAGCGGGCGGACAGCACGCCGGGCATGCCGTTGAGCGCGTCCACGCAGAGCCCGGAGTCGTCGGCGACCGCGGGCAGGCCGGTGTAATCCGCGATCGCCCGCGCCTTGAGCAGCGCGTTCTCCTCGAACGTGGCTCCGGTCTCCGGCACGTCGGGCGCGCCGGGGAACTCGTCGAGGCCGACCAGCCTGATCTGCTCGCCCCCGTCCTGCGCAGCGCTGTCCTCCGCGCCCAGGATCCGGGCCAGCTCGCGCAGCTTGGCGGCGTTCCGCGTGGCCAGCACGACGGTGTCAGCGGCCATGGCGGTTACATCCGGCTGGCCGGCGGCCACTGGTGGCCCGGCGATAACGCCAGTGCGGCATCTTGCAGCCTGGTCAGCTCGCCGCAGCCCGCGACGGCGAGGTCGAGCAGCTGGCCGAGCAGGTCGCGGCTGAACGGCTCCCGCTCGGCGGTGCCCTGGATCTCGACGAAGTCGCCGCTGGCGGTGCAGACCACGTTCATGTCGGTCTGCGCGGCCACGTCCTCCTCGTAGCACAGGTCGAGCCGGGGCTCCCCGTCCACGATGCCGACGCTGACCGCGGACACCGAGGTGAGCAGCGGGTCGCCCTTGGTCCGCTTGCGGTTCTTGAGCCAGGCGACCGCCTCGGCCAGCGCGACGTACCCGCCGGTCACGGCCGCGGTCCGGGTGCCGCCGTCGGCCTGGAGCACGTCGCAGTCGATGACGATGGTGTTCTCGCCCAGCGCCTTGTAGTCCACGCAGGCCCGCAGCGAGCGCCCGACCAGCCGGGATATCTCCTGGGTGCGGCCGCCCAGGCGCCCCTTGACCGACTCGCGGTCACCGCGGGTGTTGGTCGCCCGGGGCAGCATGGCGTACTCGGCGGTCACCCAGCCGAGCCCGCTGCCGCGCCGCCAGCGCGGCACGTCCTCGGTGACGCTTGCCGCGCACAGCACCCGGGTGCGGCCGAATTCCACCAGCACCGACCCCTCGGCGTGGTCGAGCCAGCCCCGGGAGAGTTTCACCGGCCGCAGTTCGGTGACGGATCGTCCGTCGGGTCGTGACATGACGCACAGCCTATCGGCCGGCGGGGGGTGGAGCGGCGGGCCCGAGCACCAGACCGGAAGTGGCCAGCGACAGCGGCCCGGTGTAGATCCCGTCCGCCTCGGCCAGCGTCCGGTCCCGGTCATTCCACGGCACCAGGTGGGTGAGCACGAGCTGACCGACCCCGGCCCGGGCCGCGTGCGCGGCCGCCTGCCGCGCGGTCAGGTGCAGGTCAGGCCGGGTGTCCTGGCCGTCGAGGAAGGACGCCTCGCAGAGCAGCGCGTCCGCGCCCGCGGCCAGCCGCACCAGCGCCTCGGACTCCCCCGTGTCGGCCGAATAGGCCAGCCGCCAGCCCGCGTGCTCCACCCGGAAGCCGAACGTCTCCACCGGGTGGCGCATCCGGTCGGCGGTGAGGCGGAACGGCCCGATCTCCGTCGTCCCCGGCTCGAGGTCATGAAAGCCGAAGCAGGGCGGCCCGTCGGGTATCTCGGCGTCGGGGCCCAGGTCGGGCGTCACCCGTCCGGCGGTGCCCCGCGGCCCGTACACCGGGATGGGCGGCTGGGATCCGCCCGGCGCGTACTGCCGCGCCACCCAGTAGGCGGCCAGGTCGACGCAGTGGTCGTCGTGCAGGTGGCTCAGGCAGATCGCGTCGATGCTGAACAGCCCGGCGTACCGCTGGAGCACGCCGAGCGCGCCGTTACCCAGGTCGATGACCAGCCGGAACCCCTCGGCCTCCAGCAGGTAGCAGGACGCCGGGCTGTCCGGCCCGGGAAAGCTCCCGGCACATCCGACCACGGTCACGCGCATGCAGGCCATTATCCAGGTGCGCGAGCGAACTCTAGGAGATCACGCCCAGAGCTGGCCTTCTAGCTGGGATTCGGCTTCGTCGAGGGTGCCGGAGTAGGCGCCGGTGGACAGGTACTTCCAGCCGCCGTCGGCGACCAGGATCACGATGTCGGCGCGCTCGCCCGCGGCCACGGCCTTGGCCGCCATGCCCAGGCCGGCGTGCAGCGCCGCGCCGGCCGATATGCCCGCGAAGATCCCCTCGGCCGAGATGAATTCCCTGGTCCGGCGCAGCGCGTCGGCCGAGGACACGGAGAACCGGGTGGTCAGCACGGACTCGTCGTAGAGTTCGGGGACGAAGCCCTCGTCCACGTTGCGCAGCCCGTAGACGAGCTCGCCGTACCGCGGCTCGGCCGCGACGATCTTCACGTCGGGCTTGTGCTCGCGCAGGTAGCGGCCCACCCCCATGAGCGTCCCCGTGGTGCCCAGGCCGGCCACGAAGTGGGTGATCTCGGGCAGGTCGGCCAGGACCTCGGGGCCGGTCGTCTCGTAGTGCGCGCGGGCGTTCGCCTCGTTGCCGTACTGGTAGAGCATGACCCAGTCGGGGTGCTCGGCGGCGATCTGCTTGGCCACCCGGACCGCCTCGTTGGAGCCGCCCGCGGCGGGCGAGCCGATGATCTCGGCGCCGTACATCCGCAGCAGCAGCCGGCGTTCCTCGCTGGTGTTCTCCGGCATGACCACGATCAGCCGGTAGCCGCGCAGCTTGGCCACCATGGCCAGGGAGATGCCGGTGTTCCCCGAGGTGGGCTCCAGGATCACCGAACCGGGCTGCAGCAGGCCTTCCTTTTCCGCCTGCGCGACCATGAAGAACGCGGCCCGGTCCTTGACCGAACCCGTCGGGTTCCTGTCCTCGAGCTTGGCCCACAGCCGCACATCCGCCGATGGCGACAGGCGCGGCAATCCGACCAGGGGGGTGTGGCCGAGGGAATCGAGCAGGCTCTCGTAGCGCATGAACCCTGGTCCGTTCGGGAGAATTTTTAAAGCGCCCCGCCGGCCACCGCGGGCAGGACGGTCACCGTATCCCCGTCCTTGACGGGCGTGTCCAGGCCGGACAGGAAGCGGACGTCCTCGTCGTTGAGGTACACGTTGACGAAGCGCCGCAGGCCGCCGCCGTTGTCGATCAGCCGGTCGCGCAGCCCGCCGTGCCGCTGCTCCAGGTCGGTGAACAGGTCCCCGAGCGTGGATCCGGTCCCCTCGACTTGCTTGGCACCGTCGGTGTACGTACGCAGGATCGTCGGGATGCGAACCTCGATGGCCATTGAACAACGCTCCACTGGGTTATCTGGTGGGTCCTTGGCGTCCAACCCGCCGGGACACGGAATCATTCCACCACGGTGACGGGCTCCTCGGTGATCACGCCGTCGGTGATCCGGTAGGACCGGAACTCGGTCGCGTCCTCGTCCCGGGTGGAGACCAGCACGTAGTGCGCCTGCGGCTCGCTGGCGTAGGAAATGTCGGTGCGGGACGGGTACGCCTCGGTGGCGGTGTGCGAGTGGTAGATGACGACGGGTTCCTCGTCGTTGTCGTCCATCTCCCGCCAGACCCGGAACTGCTCGGCCGAGTCGAAGCGGTAGAAGGTCGGGGACCGTTCGGCGTTCATCATGGCGATGAAGCGCTCGGGGCGGTCGCTCCCGGCCGGGCCGGCGATGACGCCACAGGCCTCGTCCGGATGGTCGGCACGGGCATGGGCCACGATCTTGTCGTACAGGGCACGCGGGATCGTCAGCATGATCACTGAGCATACGAGGGGCTCGCGGGGGTCGGGGATCGGAGCCGGAGGGGCCGGGGGGGCCGGGGGGGCCGGGGGGATCGCGGGGGGCGGAGCCCCCCGCGGGTGCTACTTCATCGCCTGGACGAGGGACTCCTGCACCGCACCGAGCCAGGCGTACACCTCGAACGCGCTCCACTGCGGGTCGTCCGGCTTCAGCCGCCCCCACTGCTCCTCGAACTCCTCGGTCACGCCGAGCCGGACGCCGAGCGCGAGCCGGACGTCGTTCAGCGCCTTGAGCCAGGACAGGGCCTGGTCCTGGGTCAGCTGGATGCGGCCGCCCGACTCGGGCAGCGTGGCCAGCATCTCCTGGGCGGCCTGGTACTTGGCGCTGCGCAGCGCGGGCTCGGTGTACCGGCGGAACTCCCCGGCCGCCTCCGCGTCGTCGCGGTAGCCGTCCGGCAGCAGCCGGGCCAGCACCGGGTCCTCCGGCGGCTTATCCGCCCCCGGCCCGTGCACCATCGCCTCCAGCGCGGCCAGCTCGGCGTCCTCGCCCGGCTCGGGGCTGGGGCCTTGGCCTTCGAGGTCGTCCGGCTCGACCAGGGACATGACCTGGCCGACCAGGCTGCGCAGCAGGGACGCTTCCGCCGCGGCGAGCGAAACCCGCGCGCCGCCACCGCGAACCGACCGGAACGGTTCCATATAAGCTGGCTACTTGTCCTGTTTCACCGTGGCCCACAGGCCGTAGCCGTGCAGGATCTCGACGTTGCGCTCCATGGCTTCCCTCGCCCCCGCGGCGACCACCGCCTTGCCCTTGTGGTGCACGTCGAGCATCAGCTTGGTGGCCTTCTTCTTCGGGTAGCCGAAGACGTGCTGGAAGACGTACGTGACGTAGGACATCAGGTTCACCGGGTCGTTCCAGACGATCGTGACCCAGGGTTTGTCCGACACCGGATTGTCTGCGGATCGTGGAACTTCGACCTCAGCGGGCGCCGCGCTCACAACCATCCACCTCCCACTCCGTAGTCTTCCACCTGTGACCAATCCCGTGAACCACCAGCCCCCGCCCGGTCCTGGAACGGATTCGCCCGGTCCTGGGACGGCCGCGCCCGGGACAGCACTGCTGACCGACCAGTACGAGCTCACCATGTTGCAGGCGTCGCTGCAAAGCGGGGCGGCCGACCGCAGAGCCGTCTTCGAGGTGTTCGCCAGGCACCTGCCGCACGGCCGCAGGTACGGCGTCGTGGCAGGTACCGGGCGACTGCTCGACGCGATTGAACGGTTCCGCTTCGGCCCGGCCGATCTGGAGTTCCTCGGCGGCGCGGGCATCGTGGACGAGCCGACGCTGGCTTTTCTCGAATCCTACCGTTTCAGCGGAAACATCTGGGGTTACTCCGAAGGGGATTGTTACTTTCCCGGCTCCCCCATCCTCGTCGTGGAGGGCACGTTCGCCGAGGCGGTGCTGCTCGAGACCGTGTCCCTGTCCATCCTCAACCACGACTGCGCGATCGCGTCCGCGGCGTCCCGGATGGTCAACGCGGCCGGGGACCGGCCGCTGATCGAGATGGGCTCACGGCGGACCCACGAGCGGGCCGCGGTGGCCAGCGCCCGGGCGGCCTATATCGCCGGCTTCACGTCTACGTCGAACCTGCGGGCCCGGTACGAGTTCGGCATACCGAGCGCGGGGACCAGCGCGCACGCCTTCACCCTGATTCACGACAGCGAGCGGCACGCGTTCGCGAGCCAGCTCGAATCGCTGGGCAAGGGGACGACGCTGCTGGTGGACACGTACGACGTGGCGCGCGCGGTACGGACCGCGGTCGAGGTGGCGGGCGGCGAGCTCGGTGCGATCCGGATCGACAGCGGCGACCTGCCCGTGCTGGCCCGGCAGGTGCGGGATCTGCTGGACGAGCTAGGCGCGACCAAGACCAGGATCATGCTCACCGGCGACCTGGACGAGTACTCCATCGCGGCGCTCGGCGCGGTCCCCGTGAACGGTTACGGGGTGGGCACGTCGCTGGTGACGGGTTCGGGGGCGCCGACGGCGGCGCTGGTCTACAAGCTGGTCGCGCGGGCTTCGGCGTCCGAGGCGGGGGTGATGGAGCCGGTGGCCAAGCGCTCGGTGGGCAAGCCGGGCCGCGGCGGGCGCAAGTGGGCGGTCCGGCACCGGGACCAGCAGGGCACGGCGCTGTCCGAGCGGGTCAGCCTGTCGCGGCCTGAGCCGGGCCCGCTGGACCGCGAGCTGCTCGTGCCGCTGGTGAAAGACGGCGAGGTGGTGGGCCATGCCGGGGCCGAGGAGGCGCGGGCGCAGCACCGCGCGGCGCTGGCCGAACTGCCGCCGTACGCGCTGCAGCTGTCCCGGGGCTACCCGGCCATCCCCACCGTCTTCGACCCCAACGGGGACGAGGCCTAGGCCTGGGCTCCGTTGGGGTCCGGCTGGCTCCGTCTGCGCTCCGTCTCGGCTAGGGACCGGGAGGTGGGATAGTCGAAGCGCCAAGCACCGCCGGGCACGCGGTGAGCGCCAGGGTGGCTGTCCCTGGCGTCAGTCCCAAGGGTCACTGCGGCATCGCACGTCACGCGCGTTGGCGTTAGCGGAGAAGGTGCTCCGTTTAGCGTGGAGGATCGGGGTTACGAGGAGCTTTTGGTACCGCCTGGGGTACCAAATCCTCCGTTGAGGCCGGATCCTCCAGGTTATTCTGCTTCTCGGCCCCGGCGGGGGCCGGTGCGCAGCGCGTACGTGGCTGGCCGACTGCGCTTACTTGTGATCGACGTGACGCCCGTGACGCACGCCGCAGGTGGTGCGGCCAAGCTCGGAAACAACGTGGTTGATCCGGGCTTCATGGTTGATTCGGGGGTCTATGTTCCCCCGGATCGACCGCATAGCCCGGATCAACCACGCTAATCGGCTGCTCTGGTGGGCTGGGATGACGGTGGTGGACGAGGGCTAGAGCGCAAGTGGCTCAGGAAACGCACGAGGCAGGGGCTCCGGGTCAATCGGCGCGGTGAGGCAGGTCCGCCGGGTCAGCTGGCCCCGGGAGGCGCGGGCGCCGGGAGAGGCGGTACGCGAGGGAGGGGTCCGCCTTTCTCAGCCAGTACGTGGGCACCTCGTTCAATGACACGGCGAGCGTGGCGTCATGACGCCCGCTGAGTGACAGGCGTGATTCCAGCGTCGTTCCAGCGCGCCGTGGTTAGCATGTCGGATAACTAGGGAAATCTCGACGAGGAGTGCCAATGGGCCATTCCGCAGGCCACGACATCGACCCGACCTTCTACCGGAGCCCCGCGGACGCCATCAGCGCCCCGCCCGAGCAGCTCGCCTACGTGGTCGTCTTCGATCGCGCCGCGCAGCAGCCGGACGCGCTCGCCGTGCTCGACACCGACCCGGCGTCGGACCGGTACGGCCAGGTCGTCGGCTGGGCCGACCTGCCCACCCGCGGAGACGAGCTGCACCACTTCGGGTGGAACGCGTGCAGCAGCGCGTTCGCCCACGCCGGGCACGACACCGACGGGCTGCAGCGGCGTTACCTGCTGCTGCCCGGGCTGCGGTCCTCCAACATCCACGTCTACGACACCCACCCGGACCCGCGTCAGCCGACCCTGGCCAAGACGATCAGCGCGGCCGAGCTGGCCGCCAAGGCCGGCTACTCCCGCCCGCACACCCTGCACTGCGGCCCGGACGGCATCTTCGTGTCCTGCCTCGGCGGCGGCAACGGGGCCGACGGCCCGGGCGGCATCGCCCTGCTCGACCACGACACCTTCGACGTGCTGCGGGCCTGGGAGACCGACCGCGGGGACCAGTACCTGGCCTACGACGCCTGGTGGCACCTGAACCAGAACACGCTGATCACCAGCGAGTGGGGTACCCCGTCGATGATCGAGGACGGGGTCAACCCCGAACTGCTGCTCAGCCAGCAGTACGGGCACCGGCTGCACTTCTGGGACCTGGCCGCGGGCAAGCTCCAGCAGACGGTCGACCTGGGCGCCCAGCACCAGATGGCCCTGGAGCTGCGCCCCTCGCACGATCCGGACGCCACCTGGGGCTTCGTCGGCGTGGTGGTCAGCACCGAGGACCTGTCCGCCTCGGTCTGGCGGTGGAGCCGGGATAACGGGAGCTGGCGCGCCGAGAAGGTCATCACGATCCCGGCCGAACCGGCGGAGCCGGACGCGCTGCCCCCGGCCCTCAAGCCGTT
>DAIOWL010000102.1:0-1535 GCA_036758545.1 Streptosporangiaceae bacterium
TCCGCCCGTACGGGTTGCCCGGCCACATCGCCGTCTGGTGGTTGGCCGGGATGAAGGACGGCTCGCCCTCCATCGTGGTCAGGTTGCTCTCGGCCAGGTCAGCCGAGCCACCCCACAGCTCAGGCAGCTTAGGGGCCAGCGCGGAGAGGATGGTGCCGGAGGCCTTGCGCGTGGCTATGCCCTTGGCGTCGGGCGGGAACTCCGGCAGCGCCTCGGTCCAGCCGTCCGGCAGGCGGCGGACCGCCATCCGGTCGAACAGCGCCTTGCGTTCCGGGTTGGCCTTGGCCCACTCGGCGAACGATCCCTCCCACTCCGCGTGCACCTGCTTGCCGCGCTCGGCGACCTGGCGGGCGTGGTTGAGCGCGTCTTCCTCGACCGGGAAGTCCACCTCCGGGTCGAAGTGCAGGATCTCCTTGGTTGCCTTCACCTCGGGCACGCCGAGCGCGGAGCCGTGCGCCGCGCCGGTGTTCTGCTTGTTCGGGGCCGGCCAGCCGATGATCGTCCTCAGCGCGATAAAAGAAGGCGCCTCGGTGTGCTCCCTGGCGTTCAGGAGCGCCTGGTACAGGGCGTCCGCGTCCTCGTGGTAGCCGCCACGCGGTCCGACCCAGTCCACCTTCTGCACGTGCCAGCCGTAGGCCTCGTACCGCGCGGCCACGTCTTCCGACTTGGCGATGTTGGTGTTGTCCTCGATGGAGATCTGGTTGTCGTCGTAGAGGGCGATGAGGTTGCCCAGCTCCTGGTGGCCGGCCAGCGAGGAGACCTCGTGGCTGATGCCTTCCTCGATATCTCCGTCGGAGACGAAGCAGTACACGTAGTGGTCGAACGGGCTCGTGCCGGGCGCGGCGTCCGGGTCGAACAGGCCGCGCTCGCGGCGGGCGCCCATGGCCATGCCCACGGCGTTGCCGAGGCCCTGGCCGAGCGGGCCCGTGGTGGTTTCCACCCCCGGGGTGAGCCGGTGCTCCGGGTGCCCGGGAGTAATGCTCCCCCAGGTACGCAGCGCCTTGAGGTCATCCATGGTCAGGCCGTAGCCGGACAGGTACAGCTGGATGTACAGGGTCAGGCTGGAGTGCCCGCAGCTCAGCACGAAGCGGTCCCGGCCCGGCCAGTTCGGGTCGGCCGGGTCGTGCCGCATCACCCGCTGGAAGAGCAGGTAGGCCGCGGGCGCCAGGCTCATCGCCGTACCCGGGTGGCCGTTGCCCACTTTCTGGACCGCATCCATGGCGAGGACCCGGATGAGATCGACGGCACGCTTGTCAGTCGCCGTCCAGTCAAGTTTGGCCTGAGTGGTCACGCCATGAGCTTATCGGTCAAGCGGCTCCCGCTGCCTGCTGGGTGCGGTCACCACCGGCCCTGTTTGCGCAGTGTTTACCGGCACCCGCTCGCGCACGGTGAAGTACAGGCGCAGCACGGCGATCCAGACCAGTACGGAGCCGGTCACGTGGACCCAGACCAGCCCGGCCGGGAGGTGGGTGAAGTACTGGATGTAGCCGATGACGCCCTGCGATCCCAGCGCCGCGAGCACGATCCAGCCGGCC
>DAIOWL010000102.1:1635-3630 GCA_036758545.1 Streptosporangiaceae bacterium
CGATGATGACCAGCGGGAAGTTCAGCAGCCTGTTGCCGAACTCGATCCAGGTGTTGAGCAGGGTCTGCCCGGCGTTCTTGCTGGCTACTACGTCCGCCGCGCTGCACTGCGGCCAGTCCGGGCAGCCGAGCCCGGACGCGCTGAGCCGCACCGCGGCACCGGTGGACATGATCACCGTGTCGGCGATGACCCCGGCCAGCGCGAGCCGCCGCATCGAGACCGGCGTCGGCGCGAGCACCGGCCTGGTCCAGGCGGCCACGCGGGACCTCAGATCGACGAGCACGCCCCTTATGGTAGAGCGCTGCCCTGCGTCACCGAAGGCGTCCCCCGCGCCTGGTGCTGCGCGGCCCCGGCGCAGGCCACCATCACGCAGCAGATGGCCAGCCACTGCACGGCGCTCAGGTGCTGGCCGAGCAGGGTCAGCCCGATCAGCGCCGCCACCGCCGGCTCCAGGCTCATCCACACCCCGAACAGCCGCATCGGTATCCGCCGCAGCGACTCGAGCTCGAGCCGGTAGGGGATGACCGAGGACAAGATCCCGATCGCGGCGCCGATAGCCAGCACGGCCGGCCGGAACATGGCACCGCCGCCCGCGATCAGCGCGGGCGGCGTGACGATGACGGCCGAGACCACCATGGCGATGGCCAGCCCGGCCGACCCGGGGAAGCGCTGCCCGGTCGCCGAGCTGAGCACGATGTAGGCCGCCCAGCACGCCGCGGCCAGGCCCGCGAACAGCACCCCGGCCAGGTTGAGATCCCCGTGCCCGCCTTGGGTCAGCAGCACCACCCCGGCCCCGGCGAGCACGACCCAGCCGACGTCGCGCAGATGCCGGGACCCGGCCACCGCCACGGCCAGCGGGCCGAGGAACTCGATGGTGACGGCGACCCCGAGCGGGATACGGGCGAACGACTGGTAGATCGAATAGTTCATGACCCCCAGGGAGATGCCGAACGCGATGGCGATGGCCGTATCGGCGGCGGCTCTTCGCTTCTTCAGGTCACGCACCGACCGGGTGAAACCACGCCCCGAGATCACCACCATGGCCAGGGCCGACGTCCACAGCCGCAGCCCGGTCACCGCCGCGGGCGGAACCTGCCCGAACAGCCGGTCCGCCAGGCCGGCTCCGAACTGGACCGACACGATCCCGATGAGGATCATGACGGCGGGCAGCACGAACTGCCCCCGGCCCGCGCCCGGCTGGATGTTCCGGAAATGGACTATCCGGGGCGGTGCTTTTACTCCCACCTGAAGGTCCGCGCCGCCAGGGTGATCGCCACGGCGGCCCAGATCAGCAGCGTGACCGCGTTCCCGACGGGGAAGGCCACACCCTGCTGCAGCACGCCGCGCAGTCCGGTGGACAGCGCGCCGGTCGGCAGCAGCTCCAGGACGGGCCGCGCGCCCGCCGGGAACTTGGCCAGCGGGAAGATCACGCCGCCCACGCCGAGCAGCACGATGTAGACCAGGTTGGCCCCGGCCAGCGTGGCCTCGGCGCGCAGCGTGCCCGCCATCAGCAGGGCCAGGCCGCTGAACGCCGCGGTGCCGAGCAGGATGAGCAGCGGCACCACGACGACCGCGGCCGGGCTGGCGTCCGGCCGCCAGCCGATAGCCGCCGCGACGATCAGGATCAGCGCACACTGCAGCAGCTCCACCGCGATCACGGTGGCCGTCTTGGCCGCTACCAGCCCGGGGCGGGACAGCGGAGTGGCGCCGAGCCGCTTGAGCACGCCGTACCGCCGCTCGAAGCCGGTGGCGATGGCCTGGCTGGTGAACGCGGTGGACATCACGGCCAGCGCGATGATGCCCGGGGTCAGGAAGTCGATCCGGCTCATCCCCGCATCGAAGTTCACCAGCGGCTCGAGGCCGAACGCGACCAGCAGCAGCAGCGGGATGACCAGCGTGAGCAGCAGCTGCTCACCGTTGCGCAGCAGTGTCCTGGTCTCCAGCTCGGCCTGGGCGGCGATCATCCGGTGTAGCGGCGCCGCCCCCGGAGCAGGC
>DAIOWL010000102.1:3730-5137 GCA_036758545.1 Streptosporangiaceae bacterium
CGTCATGAACGCAGCTCCTTCCCGGTCAGCTCCAGGAACACGTCCTCCAGCGTGCGGCTCTCGATCCGCAGGCTGTTGGCCAGCACGCCGCGCTCGGCGCACCAGGCGGTCACCGCGGCCAGCAGCAGCGGGTCGACCGCGCCGTGCACCTCGATCACGTAGTGCCCGGCCGGAGACTCCTTCGCCAGGCTGGCCGGCGGAAGCGCCGCGAGCAGGCTCTCGATGTCCAGGCCCGGCTCGGCGCGGAACCTGAGCTGGCCCACGGTCCCGGTGAGCTGGCCGGGCGTCCCCGCCGCGACCAGCTGGCCGTGGTCGATGATGGCCACGTAATCGCAGAGCCGTTCGGCTTCCTCCATGAAGTGGGTGGTCAGGATGATGCTCACCCCGGCCGAGCGCAGCTGACCGATCAGATCCCAGGTGGCGTGCCTGGCCTGCGGGTCCATGCCGGCCGTGGGCTCGTCGAGGAACACGAGCTCGGGGCGGCCGATGACGGCCGCCGCCAGGGACAGCCGCTGCTGCTGCCCGCCGGACAGGCGCTTGTACGGGGTGCGCGCGACCGCGGTCAGGCCGACCAGGTCGAGCAGCGCCGGGACGGCGACCGGGCTGGTATGAAACCGGCTCAGCAGCTTCAGGTAGTCGGCCGCGGGCACCGACTGAGGGATGCCGCCGGACTGGAGCATCACCCCGACCCGGGGCCGGAGCGCCCTGGCGTCGCGCACCGGATTCAGCCCGAGGACACGCACTGTGCCCTGGTCGGGCTTCCGGTAGCCCTCACAGATCTCGATGGTGGTGGTCTTGCCCGCCCCGTTCGGTCCCAGGATGCCGGTGACCGTCCCGAGCGCCGCGCTCAGCGTCAGCCCGTCCACCGCCGTGGTCTGGCCGTACCGCTTGACCAGCCCGCCGATCTCGACGGCTGGCATCTGCGGGACCGTGCTCACGGACGCGAGTCTACGGCGACAGGAGCCCGCGCAGCGTGGCGGTGTCGATGATCTGGGCCCGCCTCGGGAAGATCCGGCCCAGCAGGACATCGCGAGCCTGTTCGTCGGGATCCTCGGTGCCGTCGGACAAGACGTAGAGACGGTAGTCGCGGTCGGTTGCCTCGACGACGGTGGAGAGCACCACGCCGCTGGTGCTGATCCCGGCCAGGACGAGGGTGTCGATGCCGCGGTCGCGCAGCTGGCGGTCCAGGTCGGTGGTTGACATCGCGCCCACCCGGGTCTTGCGCACCACGATGTCGCCCGGCTGCGGAGCCAGCGAATCGTGGATGGCGGTGGACGGGTCCTCGTGGTGCATCATGCGGTTCTGCGCGGCCTGGGCGAAGACCGAATTGCCCGGCGGGATGGCCGCCCAGTCCTCCTCGGTGAACGCGACCCGGACATAGCCGATGGTCCCGCCGTGGTCCCGCAT
>DAIOWL010000102.1:5237-9546 GCA_036758545.1 Streptosporangiaceae bacterium
CCGGCGGCCACGAACATGATCGCGTCGACGCCCTCGCGTCACGTACCGATTCAGGGAGGACGGTCCGATGGACCAGGACCGCGCGCGCAGCCTGCTCACGACCGAGCGCGACGAGGTGCAGGACCTGCTGAAGGGCGCCGAGACGGCGGGCCAGGGAGATCGCCAGGCCGAGGTGGACAGCGAGGCGGAAGACGAAGCCGACGCGGCGCTGGCGCTCACCGAGGAGGGTGAGGACGACGCCATCGCGGAGAACCTGCGCAACCGGCTGGACGCCATCGAGCGCGCCCTGCGCCGGCTAGACGAGGGCACCTACGGCCGATCGGTCCGCAGCGGCGAGCCGATCCCCGACGAGCGCCTGGAAGCGGACCCGGCCGCCGAGCTTACCATCGAGGAAGCCAGGGCCGCCGAACGCCGCTGACCCACCCGGCGCGTTCGCTAGGACGGGTCCTGGGGCGGGCGTGGCCCGTGGTTCGGCGGAAGAGGTCCGTGAGTCGGGGGAAAGGGTCCGTGGTTCGGGGGGAACTGCTGCGGCTGGGGATAGTCCGGGCCGGGTCTCTTGCGGGCGGCGGCCTTCTTGTCCGGCGGGGGCCAGTCGGGACCGGCCGGCCAGGACGCGACGCGGACCGGGATGTCCGAGTGCGGGTTGCGGCCCCGCGCGACGAAGCGCTCCATCCTGGTCGCGCCGGGCAGCTCGACCCGGGCCGACACCAGTTCCGCCCTTCCCGCGTCCAGCTCGACCCAGCAGATCTGCTGGTTCCGCACGTAGGCCGGCGGCAGCCCGAACCGCCCTCCGATCCCCTCCACCACCGAGGTGCAGGAGCCGGAGTTGGCGTAGAAGCCGGCCGCGGTGGCGGCCAGCTCGGGATGGTGGGTGTGGCCCGAGATGAAGCCGTGGTAGCCGTCGGCGACCAGGTCGGCCGCCCGCTGCCGCGCGGCGTGGTTCTGCCCGTAGCCCCGTTCGTCGAGCGCCAGCGCGCTGATCGACAGCCAGGCCCGGCGGGCCAGGATAGCGACCACGACGGCCAGCATCACCAGGTCGGCGACCGCGCCGTAGCCGAGGATCTCACCGCGATGCACCCAGATGTCCGTGTCGGGGTAGCGCGTCCTGATCGAGGAGAGCACGGGTATCCGGAGCAGGATCAAGATGGCCAGCGGGATCGCGATCAGCCACCAGAGCCGGCGGCCTAGCTTGCGGTAGACCATCCGGGAACCCACGAACGAGGGGAAATCGGTCGGGTCGGCCATCTCGTGCGCGCCGTCCACCCAGCCCTGGCCCAGCCACTCGATCTTCGGGACGACCTCCCGGACGATGTGGTGGCCGATCGGGGTGTCCAGCGCATTGCGCGGATCGTGGAAGCAGTTGTACGGGTCGAGCTGGTGCCCGTGCTCGACCCGGATCTTGCGGCCGTCGTCCAGGATCAGGTCCGCGGACAGGCACAGCCTGGCCCCGGTCATGTCCCGCACCGCGTCCGCCGCCTTGACGTCCCAGGCCAGGTCGCTGTCGTGGTTGCCGATCGCGTAGATGACCTGGCCGCCGCGCGCGGTTACCGCGGTCAGCGCCACGCACAGGTCCTCGTGCGCGCGCAGGATGTCGGTGACCGTCGCGTCGGGATAGCCGAGGAGCTCCACCACGTCCCCGGCCAGCACCACGGTGAGCGGGCCGGGATGTTCGTCCAGCCGGCGCGCCAGCGTCTCGCACGACCGGCCGGACACGTCGGTGCGGACCGGAGGGAGGTGCAGGTCGCTGACGGTGATCACCATGCCGTCCGGCGGGACATCCACGTCGAGCAGGTCGGCGATCTCACGTCGCGGCACGGGCACCTAGCCATGATGCCTCAGGGAAGAGCGGCTAGCGCGCAGCGCCCCGCGCGGCCGGCGCGAAGCCAGGCCCGTTCGGCCGAAAAGAATTTAAGCAGCAGGTGGGGAAGCGGATACCTTCCCTACGTATGGAACTCGGCGAGTATGACCACCGGGCGGTCGAGGCCGCCGTCCGGGAGCTGTGGGAAGCGCACGACATCTACCGGTACGACCGGGGCGGGGACGGGCCCGTGTTCAGCGTGGACACCCCGCCGCCCTACGTATCAGCGGCGCACCTGCACGTCGGTCACGCGATGAGCTACTCGCAGCCGGATTTCATCGTCCGCTACCGGCGGATGCGCGGCGAGCGGGTGTTCTACCCGATCGGGTTCGACGACAACGGGCTGCCGACCGAGCGGTACGTGGAGCAGGCCTACGGGGTCCGAGCGGTGGACATGCCCCGGGCCGAGTTCAACGCGCTCTGCCTGGCCGAGACCGGCCGGGTGGCCGAACGGTACGAGGACCTGTGGCGGCGGCTCGGCCTGTCGGTGGACTGGTCGCTGCGCTATTCCACCATCGACGCGAGGTGCCAGCGGACCGCCCAGACCAGCTTCGTCACGCTGCACCAGTCGGGCTACCTGCGGCGGGCCGAGGACCCGATCCTGTGGTGCCCCGAGGACCGCACCTCGCTGGCCCAGGCCGACGTGGAGGACCTGGAACGGACCAGCAGGCTGCACACGATCAGGTTCCTGCCGGACCTGCTGATCGCCACCACCCGCCCCGAACTGCTGCCAGCCTGCGTGGCCGTGTATCACCATCCCGCCGACACGCGGTACGCCGGCCTGGAGCGGGCGACCGTGCCGCTGTTCGGCTACGAGGTGCCGGTGCTCACCGACGAGTCCGTGGACCCGGAGTACGGCACCGGGCTGATGATGGTGTGCACGTTCGGCGACAGCGAAGACGTGCTCAAGTGGCGCCGCGATCACCTGGACCTGCGCCTGGTGGTGGAGCCGGACGGCCGTCTCGGTGAGCTGGCCGGCGAGTTCGCCGGGCTGACGCTGACGCAGGGCCGGTCGGCCATCGTCAAGGCCCTGGACGAGGCCGGGCTGCTGGTGAGCAGCGATCCGGTGCGGCAGGTCGTCGGGGTGCACGAGCGGTGCCAGACGCCGGTGGAGTTCCAGATCAGGCCGCAGTGGTTCATCGCGGTCCGGGAGCACGCCGACCGGTTCCGGGCGCGTGCGGCCGAGCTGGAATGGATCCCCCCGTTCATGCGGCGCCGGCTGGAGGACTGGATCGACGGGCTCAGGTGGGACTGGAACATTACCCGGCAGCGACGCTACGGCGTGCCGTTCCCGGTGTGGTTCTGCGCCGCCTGCTCGGCGCCGGTGCTCGCCCGGCTGGAGGACCTGCCGGTGGATCCGCTGGCGGACTCACCGCCGGTGAGCTCGTGCCCGTCGTGCGGCGGCGGCGAGCTGGTGCCCGACCCGGACGTGATGGACACCTGGATGCCGTCCTCGCTGAGCCCGCAGGTCAACGACGGATGGGCGGTCAGCGGCACCGACCCGGCGCTGGCGCCCATGTCGATGCGGGTGCAGGCGTTCGAGATCATCAGGACCTGGCTGTTCTACTCGGTGGTGCAGTCGGAGCTGCTGTTCGGCCGGGTGCCGTGGCGGACCGCGCTGATCTCTGGCTGGGGACTGAGCGAGCAGGGCAAGAAGCTGTCCAAGCGCGACCTCGACAAGTCCGCCGGGCCCGATGGCTTCAACCGGTACGTGCCGGACCACGTGATGGGAAAGTACGGCGCGGACGCGGTCCGGCTGTGGGCGACCAGAGGCCGCATCGGCACCGACCTGCGGTACAACGAGAAGGACATCAGGACCGGCCGCAAGTTCGCGGTCAAGCTGTGGAACGTGGGCCGGTTCCTGTCCATGAACCTCGGCGACCTCGATGTCTCGGCGACGCCGCCGCCGCCGGGGGAGCGGGACATCGTGGACCGGTGGGTGCTCTCGCACCTGGCCGACACGGTGGCGGAGGCCACGGCGGCGTTCGGCACCCACGACTACATGCAGGCCCACCAGGCGGCCTCGCGCATGTTCTGGTCCGTGTACTGCGACCGCTACCTCGAGATGATCAAGGACCGGCTCGGGGCCAGCGGGGACCGGGACAGTGCCCGGTGGACCCTGCGGGAATCGTTCCGGGTGCTGCTCGGGCTGTTCGCGCCGTTCGCGCCCTTTGTGACCGAACGGATGTACCAGCAGTTCTACCGAACGCACGAGGGCACCATCTCGCTGCACCTGACCCGCTGGCCGGAGCCGGACGAGCGGTGGCGCGGCGACCAGCCCGCGGTGGAGGCCGTCGACCAGCTCACCGTGATCCTGGACGCCACCCGGGCGCTGCGCAGCGGTCAGCGGCTCGGTAACTCGGCCCGGCTGAGCAAGCTGACCGTGCAGGCGCACGACGCCGCCGCCCGGTCGCTGCTCGATCAGATCGCCGAACCGCTCCGGATCGCTGC
>DAIOWL010000102.1:9646-12304 GCA_036758545.1 Streptosporangiaceae bacterium
ACGCCGCCGCCCGGTCGCTGCTCGATCAGATCGCCGAACCGCTCCGGATCGCTGCCCGGGCCGACGCCCTGGTCCTCGGTCCCGCCGGCCACCCCAGCGGCGTCGACGGGATCACCGTCGGGATCGCCGTCTAGCCCGGCCGGGCGCCGGCGGACAGCCAGCAGCGCGGCATTGAGACAATGCTGAGGTGCGGACGATTGCCCTCGAGGAGCACTTCTGGACGGCCGAACTCGCCGCGCCTGCCGGCACCGGCCCGCTGGCCACGTGGGGCCAGCGGGTGGACGACCAGCTCCGCGATCTCGGTCAGGCACGTCTGGCCGACATGGACGCCAGCGGCATCGACCTGCAGGTCATCTCGCACGTGGCGCCGGCCGCGCAGGCGCTCGGGGGCCGGGAAGGGCTGGCCCGCGCCCGCGAGGCCAACGACCGGCTGGCCAGGGCGGTGCATGGGCACCCGGACCGGTTCGCCGGCTTCGCCACCCTGCCCACCGCGGACCCGGAGGCCGCGGCCGACGAGCTCGACCGCGCCGTCCGCGATCTCGGCCTGATCGGCGCGCTGGTCAACAGCACCCTGGGCTCGAACGGCGTCTTTCTCGACGACGCCAGGTTCGCCCCGCTGCTCGACCGGTTCGAGCGGCTCGACGTGCCGTTGTACCTGCACCCGGCGCCGCCGTCGAACGCCCTGCGCGACGCGCTCTACCAGGGGCTGCCGCCGGCCGTGGCCGGCCGCCTGGCCACCGGCGCCTGGGGCTGGCACGCCGAAGCCGGCCTGCACGTGCTGCGCATGATCGCCACCGGGGTATTCGACCGGCATCCCGCACTGCGGCTGATTGTCGGGCACTGCGGCGAGATGGTGCCGTTCATGCTGGACCGGATCGACGCGATGCTGGACCCGGCCAGGCTGGGCCCGGCCAGGATGGCGCTCAGGCCGTCGGAGTACTTCCGGCGGAACATCTGGGTGACCACGAGCGGACTGTTCAGCCTCCCGCCGGTGCTCTGCGCGGTCCAGGTGCTCGGGGTGGACCGGGTGCTGTTCAGCGTCGACTACCCGTTCGGCGACAACGCGGCGGGCCGGGCTCTGCTCGACACGCTCCCGCTGGCCCCGGCGGACAAGGCGAAGATCGCCGGCGGCAACGCCGAGCGGGTGCTGCGGATCAAGCCGGGGTCCGCGAGCCAGGCGGAGTGATTTACGTCACGTTGATCTTGCGAAAAATTTGCGCCGGGCCAACGATTTACGGCACAATGATGTTGTGAAAAACGTCGGAGCAGCCGAGGGCCCCACCCGGGGTCAGGTCGCGCGGCTGATCCTGGAGCTCGGGCCGTCCACCGCCGCCACGCTCGGCGGCCGGCTCGGGCTCACGCCTGCCGCGATCCGGCGTCATCTGGACAACCTGCTGGCCGAGGGTCTCATCGAGACCAGGACAGCCAGGACCTACGGGAACCGCGGCCGCGGCCGCCCGGCCAAGGTCTTCGTCATCACCGACGCGGGCCGCAGCGCGTTCGAGCACGCCTACGACGACCTGGCCAGCAACGCGCTGCGCTTCCTGGCCGAGACGGCGGGCCCGGACGCGATCGCCGAGTTCGCCCGCAGGCAGGTCTCCGACCTCGAGCGCAGGTACGCGCCCGCGGTGGCCAGGGGCGAGCTGCCCGGCCGGGTCCAGGCGCTGGCCGAGGCGCTGTCCGCCGACGGCTACGCCGCGTCGGCGGGCCCGGCGCCCGCCATCGGCGGCTCGGGGGCCGAAGGCGGCGAGCAGCTCTGCCAGCACCACTGCCCGGTCGCGCACGTGGCGGCCGAGTTCCCGCAGCTGTGCGAGGCCGAAACCGAGGCTTTCGGCAGGCTGCTGGGAACGCCGGTGCAGCGGCTCGCTACGATCGCGCACGGCGACGGCATCTGCACCACGCACGTCACCGGCGTCGGGAAGGCTGCCGCACGCCGGGCTGTTGAAGTACCCGTAACCAACGAAAACACCCCTGAAAAGAAGCCGAGAGGGCTCGTCATATGACAACCACCACGCAGGAGCAGCTTGAAGGGCTCGGCACGTACAAGTTCGGCTGGGCCGACTCGGACGTGGCCGGAGCATCCGCACGCCGCGGCCTGTCCGAAGAGGTGGTCCGGGACATTTCGGCGCGGAAGAACGAGCCGGAATGGATGCTCGAGATGCGGCTCAAGGGCCTGAAGAACTTCGGGCGCAAGCCGATGCCGAATTGGGGTGCCGATCTGACCGGCATCGACTTCGACAACATCAAGTACTTCGTCCGCTCGACTGAGAAGCAGGCGGCCAGCTGGGACGAGCTCCCGGCCGACATCAAGAACACGTACGACAAGCTCGGCATCCCCGAGGCGGAGAAGCAGCGGCTCATCGCGGGCGTCGCCGCCCAGTACGAGTCCGAGGTCGTTTACCACAAGATCAGGGAAGACCTCGAGGAAAAGGGCGTCATCTTCCTCGACACCGACACGGCGCTCAAGGAGCACCCGGATCTGTTCAGGGAATACTTCGGCACGGTGATCCCGCCGGGTGACAACAAGTTCGCCGCGCTGAATACCTCGGTGTGGTCCGGCGGCTCGTTCATCTACGTGCCGAAGGGCGTGCACGTCGACATCCCGCTGCAGGCCTACTTCCGGATCAACACCGAGAACATGGGCCAGTTCGAGCGGAC
>DAIOWL010000103.1:0-6996 GCA_036758545.1 Streptosporangiaceae bacterium
TTGACTTGTTTTCCCGGATGATTGCCGGCTGGCAGGTTTCCGGTACGCTCCGGGCCGAGCTTGCGCTCGATGCGCTCGAAATGGCTGTCTGGTCTCGCGGCGACCGGATGGACGGAAATCTTGTCCATCATTCGGATCGCGGAGTTCAGTATACTGCGATTCGCTATACGGAGCGGCTTGGTGAGATCAGCGCGGTCAGGTCGGTCGGGCGCAAGGGCGATTCTTATGATAACGCGGCTGCCGAGTCGCTGAACAGCCTTTACAAGAAAGAGCTCATCGAGAGGGAGGGGCCGTGGCGCGGGACCGATGATGTCATGCTCGCGACCCTTGAATGGGTCGACTGGTATAACACCGAGCGCCTGCACTCCGCCTGCAAGTACATTCCCCCGAAAGAATACGAGGAAAACTACTACGCAAACCAGGAAAGAATGGTAAGTTAATCGTATCCGGCAAGCAAGGGCCTCCAAAGAAGCCGGGGCGATCCAGATCTTACCGGCTCGTTCAGGCATATACGGGTATAGCGTCGGCAGCGTGCGACGGCCCGGTACCTGTGCCCTGGCCCGGGCGGCCAGGCCCGGGGCGGGATTACCGGACAAGCCCGAAGGCGGCCTGGGCAAGTGACGCCAGTTCGAGGCCGGCCGCCGGGGACAGTTCTGCTGCCGGGTTACTGAGCATCGCGGCCACCACTACGGTCTGGCCTTTGCCGTTCGTGGCCAGATAGCCCAGGGTCAGCACTCCTGGCTCGTTGCCGCCCTTGAACCAGACCGTCGGCCACCGCGTCGGGTCAAGCCAGATGACCGGGCCGCTGGCCGACAGGATGGGACCGACGGGTGCCAGCCTGGGTTGGGCCGCGAGCTGCTGCAGTCCGGCAAAGGCGCGGCAGATGTCATCCGGCGAGGCGAACCACTCGAGGGTATCGATGTCGCGGGGTTCGGTCCCTGCCTGGGCTAGCTTTTCTTGCACTTGTGCCGGGCTGAACGGCAGCGGGTCCACCGAGGAGGCAAGGAACGCCGCGCGCTGGCCCGGGGCAAGGCGCAGGTACCGGTTCGCCAGCGCCGGGTAGTGGAGGATTTTCAGGAGAAAGACTTCCCGGCCGGTGAGGAACGGCACGTTCAGCGCGGCGTGGTCGGACCATTGCCGGAACTGCGCTTCTACCGCGGACCGGCCGACCAGGTGGATCAGCATGTCGGTCGCGGTGTTGTCACTGATCGAGATCATCTTGGCTGCCGTCTGCTGCACCGGCACCCGGGTTCCGGCAGGAACATTCTGAAGGTACCCAGGGCCGATGTTGCCCGCGCTCTTCAGTGCGTCGGTGACCGTCAGTTTCTGGTCCCAGGAGACCCGGCCCGCGGCGATCTGGCGCGCGAGCGCGCCGAGCACGAACAGCTTGAAAATCGAGGCCAGGGGCCGGGCGGCCGAGGCAGCCACCTGGTGGACCGGGGTGCAGCTCCCGCCGGATGACACCCGGGCGGCCAGCAAGCTGGCGCCGGGAGCCAGCGCCGCAAGGTCCCGGTCGATCTTGGCCCAGCTGGACATATACGCCCTGAGTGTCAGCCCGCTGATCAGCCCGGCGCCGTCGACCGCGATGCCCACCGCCAGCTTGACGGGGCCGAAGGCGGCCACCGCCAGGAGCGAGACCGGATCGTGAGCCGGGGCCTGCCACAGCAGCCCGGTCAGGGACGCCCCCGAGGACCGCAGGGACGCTCCCAGGTCTGCCAGGTTCTGCTCCAGGCCCGAGTTGAGTTCATCTGGGCTGACGTGCGCTAGGAAGCCGGAGCCGAAGTGCGCCTGGATCACCTGCTGCGACCAGGGGAGACCAGCCACGGCGCGGAGGAGCCAGGCGAGCTGCCTGCCCACCGGGGCATCAGGGGCGGCCGTCGCGATGAACACCGGCGATGGCGAGGCCGCCGGGGCGGCCCGGCCCTGCCCGGTGCTGCCCGGCGAACCAGTGCACCCGGCCGCGGCCCCCGCAATCAGCACGCTGAGCCAGGCGTACAAGATCCGCCTGGCCGCCTTCCTCCTGGCGGGTTGCGCTGCACTGTCATGCGGCAAGCCGCCCGCCGGGGCCACACGGCGGCGGCGTCCACGCAGCCAGGACCAGTTCATATCTTCCCAGCCCCTTCCAGGAAACAGAGAAGCAGCGGTCATGCCGCACTCATCCGGCCAGGTCGCGGCAAACGTACGGCTGGCACCCGGGCAGCGCTAGGGCCGAAGGTCGCCTGGCCGCCAGCCAACAGTCCCCCACTTGGGGTCCGGCGGCGAACGACATCACGGTAGCCGACCATCCAAGCTGGTGATCCTTACCGCTGGCGCCGTTGACTGGGAAGGTGCAAAGACCCCCCACCAGACGGCCGCCGGATTGTGATACGCCTCCGGTACGGCATCAAGGGCGGCTGTGCCCGCAGGGCAACGAGCACAGGTCAACGTGCCTGGTCAACGTACGCGAAGCCACCCTTGACACCTTCCCTCCGGCGAATAGGTCGGCAGCAGTCAGTCCGATGGGGGAGAGGGGCGGCGCGCCAGGACCACAGCCTGGCGGGAAGTGCCCGGCGTAGCTGGAAACGGGAGCCACGCTGGGAGCCACACGGATGAACAACCTTCTGATGTTACGGACACGCATGGACAATCGGGAAAGACGAGCCCGAGGTCACGAACTGATCTGAACGAGTCCGGATGCCTGTACGGGTATCTACCGATCAGAAGGTTACCTCTTCAACGTCGCCGGGAAGAGCTGAGTACAGAACTGACAATGATTCCGGCTGCGGCACCAAACGTAGCCCCGAACGCGATGCCGAGGCTTACCGCGCCACCGGCCGCAGCGGCGACCAGGATGCCGATCGCCGCCCCCATGCCGCTGCCGATTCCTATGAGGACACCCAGATCCCAGCGATTGTCGTGTCGTTGCGCAGCGTCCTTCTTGATATTCATAGCTTGCCCTTCCGGCTACGTGCTGCGGCTCAGATGGTCCCGGCTCGCCGCTTGGGTCATGGGGGGCCTGGTGATCACTTGCGGCGGATCGTCCGGCCCGGCAATCAGGTAGGCGATCATTGCGATGAATCCGAAGCTGAGCAGGCCGGTGACCAGCAGGACGATGAACCAGGTCTTGTCGGGCAGCTGGGCCGTGTTGAGCACCGCGCCGACCCAGGCGATGAACTGGGTGATCGCGGCGGCAATCAGGACCAGGATGGCGACGGCGGCCAGCGCGATCATGACCCAGCCGAACGGGGTCGCGTGGATCCCTACTATGTCGGGACCATGTTTCACGAAACTGCCGTTGGCGTAGGCCAGTGCGCCTGCCCCGGCGAGCAGGACCAGGGCGCCAGCGAGCGCGATGAGGCTTCCCACGAACAGCTTCCGGATCGTTGCCTTGGACACAACGATCACCTCCATTCCGGGCCATTGGCCCGTCGGTACTCAGCGTGATGGTGCATGATGACGGTCGATGTATGACAGCGCCGGGGCAGGTTTCCCGCTGGGGTGGTGCGCTCTTGGCTTGTGTCGCGGCCGGGCGGCTGGCCAGGTACGCGCCGAAGGTCACCATCCACAGCACGACGCAGTAGACGATCCAGCGCTCGATGCCCCCCTCCCCGAGGCGGGCGACGGGCGCCGAGTTGATGAAGAGATTGGTCGAGGCGATCAGGCTCACCAGCGCGGCGGTGCCCAGTCCCAGCGAGATGTACCGCAGCGGGTTACTCAGGACTTTCCAGCACAGGATGGCCGCGATGCTGCCAGCGGCGAAGGTCAGCGTGGCGAAGAGCGTGTGCGGGGTGAGGTGGTTCCCCGGGAAGATGCCCACCCCCAGCATGCCGACCCCAAGAAGTGCGGTGGAGATCGGGATCGCCTTTCTCTGCAGCGCCCGGTATATGCAGTACGCGGCGACGATGGCGAGCAGCCCAGCGCCGATCATGGACCAGTTGAAGATGGCCGCTGAGGGCTGCCGGATGATGTTGTCCGGCCGCATGGCCCCCAAGTCGCTGACCGTGTTGCGGTTGGTGCTGTAGGGGCGGGGTAGAGGGCCTCCGCCGTGACGATGCCCATGAGGACCGCCGCCCCGCCCATCAGCAGCAGAGCGCCGCCGAGCCGCCCGTACCACGCGGGCGGTCCGGTTCCCGCGGCCGGGGACGTGGAGTGTGTTCGCATGATTGATCCTTCCTGTGCGAGGCCATGGGCACGAGTGCCCGCAGTGAGGCCGGGTCGCCGGGAAGTCCCTGGGAGAGCCGGCCCCACTGCGCGCCGAGGGTCAGGCGTGCCCGACCGCATGGGCGGGCGCGACGTAGCCAGCGTCATGCAGCAGGGCAGCAGCCCAGATGATTACCAGGCCTGCCACCATCGGCACCAGCAGCGCCCATGAGGTCTCCACGATCAGTGCCGCGATCCCGAATCCGAGCGTGAGCACGCCGAGCGTCACCATGAACCACTTGAATGCGCCCGTGCCGAGCGCTTCGCGCCCGAACGCGGCGAACGTGAGGAGGCATCCGAGAATGCCGACCCCTGCCATTCCCCGGGGGTCTTGCACGAACGGCATGGACCCGCGGACCGAGTAACCGATAAATGGCACCACGGCCGCTGCGACGATCAGCGTCGCCAGCATGTCCCTAAAGGTAAGCTTGCGCATGATAAGCACCTCCTTCCGTAATCTCAATCTCGATTATCCGGCGGTCTCAGGTGCGGCCTTAGAGGCTTAAGTCCCGCCAGGCCCGGCCAAAGTCACCATCCCAATACCGGGCGGATAGAGAGGTGTGGAAATTACGTGGAAATCGCACGTAGATTGTATGGAGATTAATTCTCCTGTGATTGTGCAGTTTATTCCGGCTCAATAGCAAGATCTGCCGCAGCAGCTACGTGGTAAAACATTCACGTCTGCCGCCGGAACCCCAGAGTTCGGGATTTCTGAAAGGGCGGCATGCGGCGGTTGCCCGGGAGTTCGCTTGGTTCTCGGCTATGGTCGTGGAGCTGTACCGACCTCAGATGGGCCAGTCGAGCTGCGTTTGTGGGATAGCGAGCTGGCGGCCGTGGGCCTGGGCTTCGGCTCGGCCCGTGTCATCTCCGCGCGGGTAGCGGAAGGCCCGGCCTGGGAACACTACGAATGTCTCTGCGGGAGATCGGAAGTCCGCATACCAGCCGGGTCGGTCAAGGGCGCCGGCGACGGCCTGGGCGAGGTCCTCCGCCTGGGCTTCGTCTGCTTCGAAGCCGAGGGTTGTCCAGATGCCCGGCTGGTCGCCTGTGGTGCCCTGGGCCTGGAATCTGCTGATCTTGCGGACCATCAGCTTCATGTTCTCCAGGTTCGTCCCGGTGCGCAGGCTCTCCGCGATCAGGGTGCCCTCGATCATGAACGTCTCCTCCCGGCTTGGGGGTATGCGGCGTCGCCGTCCATGCGCGCACGGCGGCTGCCCGGCGGGTCCAGGGCAACCGTAGCGGCTGCTACCGGCAATCGGCTGCCCGCGCGAGGTCCGGTTGCGTGCCGCAGGCGCCGGTGTGGTGCGCCGGGCTGCCCGCAAGCCGGTCTTCCTGAAGCCAGCCTGGCGTGTCGCCTTGCGCCGGGATGTGTAGTCCGGATGATTGCAGTCTGTGCCTGCGATGCCGCTGGATGTTGCCCGTGACGGGCTGATCGCGCTGCAGGCGCAGTTGCTCGTGGTGCTGGCGGAGCGGAACTCCATGCTTGAGACGCGGGCCGGCGAGATGGAGGAACGGCTGGCGCGCCTTGAGCGCGCGGTGTCGCGGAACTCGGGGAACTCCTCGATGCCCCTTCGTCCGATGACCTTCCCGGCAAGACCGCGCCTGAGCCGCGGAAGCCCCGCAGGGACGGGAAGAGACGGCAGGGAAAGCAGCCCGGGGCTCCCGGCGCGCACCTGGCGTGGAGCGAGAACCCGGGGGACACGCTGCCGCTGTTCCCGCAGGGGGCGTGCGCGTGCGGCCGGGATCTGGCTGACGCGGCCGATCTTGGGGTGGCCGCGTCGCACCAGGTCATCGATACCCCGGTGGTTACCGCGAGCGTGACGCAGTACGACGGGCACGCGGTGCAGTGCGCCTGCGGCCGGCTGCACCAGGCGGCCCCGCCGCCTGGTAGCGGGGCTGCCGGGACGGTGACCTACGGCCTGAACATCCAGGCCTGGTGCGTGTTCCTGCTGGTCGCGCACCACGTCCCGGTGGAGCGGTGCGCGGAGATCATCACCTCGCTGACCGGGACGCGGCCCTCAGACGGGTTCGTGCACGCCATGCTCGCCCGCGCCGCCCGCGCCGTGCGGAGCGTGAACATGCTGATCCGGGCGCTGGTCATCACCGCCGCCGTGCTGTGCGCCGACGAGACCCCGGTCCGAGTGGGTCCCGGGCCGACGACCGCCTCCAGCAGGTCGGTCTGCATCTTCATCGGCGGCCGGCCGGTGAAGACCTTCGATGCGTTCGTGTTCCCCGACCTGTCCGGCAGCGTCATCGTGCACGACCGGTACCAGAACTACGATGCCATCCCCGGCGTGCTGCACCAGCTCTGCTGTGCCCATATCCTCCGCGACCTAGAGGACGCCGCCCGGGCATACCCGGACGCGATCTGGCCCGGCCAGGCCGCGGACGCCCTCCGCGGCCTCATCCATGCTGCGAACACGGCCCGCGGGCAGGGCCTTCCCGCCGCTCCCGGCGACGTCACCGCTGGTGACCTGCGGCTGTTCCGCAACGCCGTCCGCGTCGGGCTGGCACAGGTCCGGCGCGTCCCCGGCGCGAACACGAAACAGCCGCCGGGCCGGCTGCTGTTGGAATGCCTGGACAAACGCGAGGGCGACGTCCTGCGCTTCCTCGGTGACCGGCGCATCCCGCCTACCTCCAACCAGGCCGGACGCGACCTGCGCCCAGCTCTTGGCCGAGCCGGCCGGCTTGCCCTGGAGGTTGCCGGCCACCCACTTGTAGGGCGAGTCGTAGCCGGTCCACACGCCCGCGACCGTGTCGACGTTCGTCGCGACGAGGACGCCCGCGCTGGTCCACCAGAGCGACGCGTTGCGGCTGGCC
>DAIOWL010000103.1:7006-12221 GCA_036758545.1 Streptosporangiaceae bacterium
GCCGCCTTCGTTCCGAAACCGCCGCCCGGCACCGGTATGCTATCCGCGGCTATATCTCCACCGCGCCAAGCACGGCGAGGACATCATCACCGCAATCCGCGACGCTCTCGCAGGAAACCCCTGGATGCCGCCCACCCCCGAATGCGCATAACCCTGCCCGGCGGCAGTCACACAACGCAAGCGGCAATAACAGTGGAGCGCTGGCCTGAATGCCTACGCTACGTGGTAGGCATCTGCTCCTTCTTGGGGCGGTTCTGGGTCTGGTTGATACCGATCTGATCGCCTGCGTCGCCCACTCGTTGCGTCAGGACGACGGGACTACTGCTACGGGGTCGAGCGCGTGGTTCAGGACGGCGTGCCTGACTGAACCGGGATCTGGCACGGGGTGCTTAGCGTGCCTGCCGATGACCAGCAGGTCGGCCCGGGCGGACAGGCCGACCAGCGCCCGGCCGCTGTGGCCGTGCACGACATCCTGGCTGACCGGGACGTCGGGGTACTTGTTCCGCCAGGTGTCCAGCAGCCCGGCGAGCTGCCCGGCGGCGTCGGCTTCGATGGCAGCCAGGTCATGCGCCGGCGGCCAGCCTCGCGAGATGGCAGGCATGTGCACGGCGTGGATGGCCATCAGGCTGGCCTTGCGCAGGCTGGCCTCCTCGAATGCGAAGGCGAGGGAGTCGGCGCAGGCATCCAGGTCACCGATGCCGATACCGACCTGCCGGTGCACGGCCGCGGTCTCGCCGCGGATGACCACGACCGGGCAGGACGCGTGGGCCGCCGCGTACCGGCTGACCGATCCGACCGCCAGCCATCCGAACGCGCCGGTGCCGCGGGATCCCAGGACCAGCATCAGCGCGCCCGATCCGCTTCCGGTGACCGCCTGTGCGGGCGGGCCGGACAGCGAGACGGTATCTACCTGCAGGCCAGGAGCCACCCCGGCGGCCCGGGCTGCGGCGGCGGCGAAGGCCTGGTCGCGTTCGTGGTGGATCAAATCGGCGACGAAGTCGCGGTCTGGCCGGACCTGCAGCCCTATCATCGCGGGCACCTGTACGGCGGACACGATCCGCAGCGGGGCACCGCGGACCGCGGCCTCCCGGGCGGCCCATTCGACCGCCCGCAGTGATTCCTCTGAACCGTCCGTAGCGGCCACGAGGGGCTTGGTGATCATGGCTGGCCCTCCTCCCAGGTCAGAATGCGCCAGAAGGCGTCATTCGCCTCATACCAGTAAGGCGATTCCCGGACAGCGGGCGGTAGGGCACTCGGACCACGTGCGGCAGGGCACTCGGACCGGTATCTGGCAGGCCGAAGGTCCCCGAGAATAGCTGAAGCGATCGCAGACAGCCGCTACGTCCTGACATGGCCGGACCCGGCCGCCGATGCCTTACCAAGCACGGCGCCGCCGGGTGTTCCGGCTAGCGCCGACCAGTCCTGAGCCCCCCGGGCAGGCATCCGTGTCCGCGTGCCCCCCGAGGTGCCCCGAATTTCCGCGACCAACGTGTGTGACACTCTCGTAATGCGTAGCTCGCTGGGATGGTGATGAGGACCGGGACGCCGAGGTGCCCACCGTCGTGCGCTACCACCGAGGACGTGCCCGTTGCGTGTCCGATCGGCCGGTCAACGCCGGGAACTCACGATCACTGCCGGACAGCCCGATATACCGGCTCACCTGTGTACGGGCAGGCTGATCCGCTGCGCAAACCGACCTTCTGAGCAACGGGTCGCGCCACCCGGGTTCTGCTGATCACCGGTCTCACGGAGAAGAAAGCGCAAGGCCAGAATCTGTGTCCACTGAAGTGATCTCAGCGATTTTCATTTGATGTAGCCGTGCTCGAAATGGGTCAGGACGAGCGCGGCGCGGGCGATGTCGCCGATCCTGCTGGGGCTGGCGGTGATGTGCTGCAGTCCAAGTCCAGCGGCCGAAATGCCCGGCCCGGATGGACCATCGGCCCTGGCGGGACGTGTCCCACAGCGGTTATCTAATAGTAACGGTCGGTCACGTGCCACACTGGCCGTGGAGGTGATTGCCGTGAGCACTCCCGTCATCCCGCCACCGGTCAGCCACTCGCGGAAGCCACTGCTTGGCCTGCGCCGCAAGCCCGGCCGACTCGCTCTCGCCGTGTTCCGGATGCCGCTGCGAGCCTACCGCCATGATGCCGGCTGGCTCCTTGGCCACACGTTCGTGGAGTTCGTCCACACTGGACGCAAGACCGGCCAGCCGTATGAGACCGTCGCGATGGTGTTGCGGTACGACGCGGACGCGCGTGAGGCCAGCATCTGCGCTGGTTGGGGCCCAGATACTGACTGGGTTCGCAACCTCCGTACCGGGCCGGCGGCCCAGGTGCGGCTCGGCCGCGAGTCCTTTACCCCGCAGCACCGGTTCCTCTCCAATGAGGAGGCCTTCGACGTCGTCGTCCAGTTCCGCCGCGAGCATCCGCGGCGGCTGCGCCTGATCACCACGATCTTCGGCTGGGGGGACCTCCGTGACGACGCTGCGGTCCGCGACTTCATCCATACCCGCCCGTTCGTCGCGTTCCGCCCGGCGGCGACCAGCCCGATCTGACCAAAGCGGCATAGTGCTTCAACAGGCTCATACATGCAGGTCAGCGAAGTATCGCCGCCGATGTCACTGGCGGCCCCGGAGCCGTGAACGTGCCCGCTGCGCGCCCGATCAAGCGGTAAACCAGGTGTCCTGAGGGTCACTCACAGGCCAGCCGAGTCACGGACTGCTAGTAGCCGGAAGAGGTGATCTGCTCGACCCGCTCGTGGAAGATTCGCCATCGGCGCTCGTTTTCATGGGTTAGCACGGAGCTTGCTGCTGACAGGTCGGCGGCGTGGTTGATCATCTCGGCCGCCGCATACAGATAGCTGGGCGCGGAGCGTGCGCTGGCGAGGTCCTTGCGCAGCCCGGTGGGCGAGAAGTCGATCCGCTCCATGACCGCGACGGCCCGGCGCAGGTACCGGGCGATGAGCTGGGCGGTGGACGCGTTCTGCCAGTTGTTGCCGATGATCTTGTGCCGTTCGGCCAGGAGATCGGCGAGTTGCGGGTAGGACAGTAGCGCTTCGGCCATGGCCCAGGACGCTTCCATCGCGGCTGCCAGCCAGGAACCGCTCTGCTCGCTGCTGGCGGCGATGGTCTGCAGCTCGGACTTGATCCGGGTGATCTCGGCGGGCTCGCCGCCGCCTTCCATGAACAGCACGCCGCTGGTTTCGATCGCTCGGTCGTCGTTGAGATCAGGCGTTCCAGCGAAGGGGCTGGGAGCAGGTGCCGCAGCGGGCTCGACAGAGGTCCATCGTTCCGCCAGCGCGATCAGCGTCCGTGCTGTGCGCTGGAGCGCGATGGCATCGGTGAGCGGCGCCTCGGAATAGTACTTCTCATGTTCGCGATGATATTGCGACAGGTTCGCCGCCACCGCCAGCAGCCCGTCGCTCCCAACGCCGGGCTGGTGCTGCTGGGATCCGCCGCTCGGCCTTTCCGGGCCGCCTTGCCCTGAATCGGTCATGTCCGCTCGATTCCCGTTCGTCACCCGTTGAAGCAGTTTCACACCCCACTCGTCCCGCTCTAGAACCGGCCCTACAACAGCCCTAGTACGCGCAGGGGAACCGCGGTATATCTGGGAACTCGGTAGGACCGAGCAGGACCCGCGCCGCGAGGAAGGACTGCAAGCCATGCAGGCGACGATGGTAGACACACTCGCCGGTCCTCCGGAGTTCGTCGATCCGACCCTCGCCGACGAGTGGACGGGTTAGCCGTGTCATTGCCCGGGATGCTGGCAGCAACGGCGGCAGTCGCGCCAACGCGCTGTGGTCTTTGGCAAGGGCGGGAATCTCTCACAACTTCTCACGGACTGACCGGACGGTACGGGACTACGGCGTCCATGCCGGGCATCTGGCAGGACGCTGAGCTGCGGATACGGACTCCAGCGCACTGGCCGGACACTCTCCATTGATCTACGGATCAAAAGGCCACCGCGCCACCGATGACAGATCTCGCCCTTCGCCGGGCGTATGGCCTTCTCCGGAATCTTGCACCGCTTTGGTTGATGGCCGCCTGGTAGTAGTTAGCTGACTGCGGTGCCGAATAGGCGCCCGATGCCGTAGGTCAGCGCGAGGCCAGCCGCGCCGCCGATGACGACGCGGATCACGGCGCGCCGGGGGTTGCTGCCTCCTATGCGGGCGCTGACGGCGCCGGTCAGCGCCAGCGCGATGAGCACCGACACGAAGGTGACCGGGACCCGCCAGGTGGCCGGGGGCAGCAGAATGGCCAGCAGCGGCAGGAGCGCCCCCAGGATGAATGACAGCGCCGACGCACCGGCCGCCTGCACTGGAGAAGCCAGGTCCTCCGGGCTGATATGCAGCTCGGCTTCGGCGTGGGCGGCGAACGCGCCGTGCGCGGTCAGCTCGGCGGCCACGGTACGGGCCGTCGCCGCCGACAATCCCTTTGCCTCGTAAATCGCAGTCAGCTCGGCCAGTTCCTGCTCCGGGCTCTGGGCAAGCTCGGTGCGTTCCTGCGCCAATTGCGCGCTCTCGCTGTCACGCTGGCTGCTGACCGACACGTACTCGCCCAGCGACATCGACACGGCGCCCGCTACCAGACCCGCCAGCCCGGCCGTAAAGATCACCCCGCGAGAGGCGGTCGCCCCGGCGACGCCGATCACGATTCCGGCTACCGATACGATCCCGTCATCAGCGCCCAGCACCCCGGCGCGCAACCAGTTCAGCCGCCCCGCGGTACCACCGGAATGCCGCTCGCCTGGATGCGTCCCCTCACCGCGACCAGCGGCCGCGACCTGCTCCGCGGTCGGCATCGACGCGTCATCGGTCATGCCCCCAGTGAAGCAGACACCCGCGAGCAACCAAACGAGTAGCTTGTCGTTCCTAGTCGACAGCGCGAGGGAGCTGCCGCTGCCGTCAGCGCACACGCGCCTGTCCTCGCGGGATATACGCGGGATGAGCTTGGATGACGTAGCAGGCGGACATGCTGAAAGTCCAGGCCGGAGCAATGGCCGACAGTGAGTCACGTACCCTCTTGAAAACCTTTAGGGATGGGGACCGCGCCGGTCTCAGTTCTGGTCTCATTCGCCGCGGTTCGAGGGGGTTCGCGGAGGACCGGACCATGCCGCAGCTCCAGGTCACAGACCACGCTGACCTGCCGCGAACGCACGCCCACAGACTTGGAAAGCGTGTTGGGTGCAAGCCCTCAAGAGTTCGAATCTCTTATCCT
>DAIOWL010000104.1:0-12051 GCA_036758545.1 Streptosporangiaceae bacterium
ATTGGCTCTTGACAGCTCCATGGCGTCAGGTGATGCTTGACATTCGCGTGCTAGGTGATCCTTTACAGTAGCCGTGTTCGGCCTTCTTGATCGACGACGTTCTCGTGGGCGTCGGAGAGGATCAGAGGGGCGGCAGCCCGACCGGGGCCTCGCGCGTCCCGCAGGCCGATCGTCAGCTGGGACGGCGGCGGTCCGGGGCCCGAGCCGAGCTGGTCGACCGCCCGCCCGTCGACTGCACCCGGTCGCGCAGCTCCAGCTTGGCCAGCACCCCGGCCACGTGGGTCTTCAGGTACCACATGGTCCTCGACGCCTAGATGAGACCGGCTTCATGGACGCAGATGGCCACCTGGACCCGGTTCGCGGCGTCCAGCTTGACCAGGATGTGTGAGACGTGGGCCTTGACGGTGGCGACGCTCATGAAGAGCTCATTGGCGATGTCGGCGTTGGACTTGCCGTGCCCCACGGCGACGGCAACGTCGTGTTCACGTTCGCTCAGGCTCGCCAGTCTCGCCGCCGCCGAGCACGCGCGTGCGGAGTCCGAGCCGACGGACGTGGTCTCGACCACTCTGCGGATGAGCTGCGTCGTGACGCTGGGCGACAGCATCGGCTCGCCGGCGGCGACCTTCTGAATCGCCTCGACGATCATCGGAGGAGACG
Source organism: Streptosporangiaceae bacterium (assembly GCA_036758545.1). GTDB lineage: Bacteria > Actinomycetota > Actinomycetes > Streptosporangiales > Streptosporangiaceae > Palsa-504. The sequence continues at coordinate 658 of DAIOWL010000104.1, forward strand.
TGTCCTTGAGGAGGAAGCCGGTCGCACCGTTCGCAAGGGCCCGGACCACGTACTCGTCGGCGTCGAAGGTGGTGAGAACGATGACCGCGGGCGCGTCGGGCTGTTCGGAGAGCCGTTGGGTGGCCGCCAGGCCGTCCAACCTGGGCATCCGGATGTCCATCAGCACGACGTCCGGGCGGGTTCGCGCGATCACCTCGAGAGCTTGGACGCCGTCGCTCGCCTCGCCCACGATCTCGAGCTGCGGCGCCCCTCGCAGCATCAGGCTCAGCCCCGCCCGTACCAGCGGGTCGTCGTCGACGAGTACGACCCGGATGGGCTCGCCGCTCATCGTTCCCACGGCAGCCAGGCCCGCAGGACGAAATCGCCGTTGCGGGTCAGGCCGTGCTCGAAGCGGCCATGACTGGCGGCGGCCCGTTCGGCGAGCCCGACGAGGCCGAAGCCGGCGCCGTCCTTGCCGTTGAGCTCCCGACCGACCCGTACCGGGTTCCGCACCGACAGGTTCAGTCCGTTCCCGGGGTGGCCCGTCAGCTCGACGGTGACCATGGCGTGGGGCGCGTGCTTGCGGGCGTTGGTCAGGCCCTCCTGGATGATGCGGAAGGCGCTGCGGCCGATCGACTCCGGGAGGGCGTCGAGGTCCTCCAGGTCCGCACGCAGCGTGACGTGAGCGCCCGCCGCGCGTTCGTCGTCGAGCAACGAGTCCAAGTCACTGAGTGTGGGTTGTGGCCGGTGGTGGGTGACGTCGATGCCGCGCTCGGTGTCCCGGAGCAGACCGAGGATCTCCCGGAGGTCGGCGAGGGCGCGTTGAGAATTCGCCTGGATGATCGCGGCGGTCTCTCGCGTCTCGGCGGCGCTGAGGTCGGTCCGGTAGGCGAGCGCCCCGGCATGGACGGCGACCAGCGACATCCGGTGTGCCAGCACGTCGTGCATCTCGCGGGCGATGCGTGTCCGCTCGCCCGCCCGAGCAGTGGACACCTGCAGCGCCTGTTCGCGTTCGGCCCGTTCTGCTCGATCGTGCAGGGAGGCGATCAGGTCCCGGCGCGCGCCGAGGTACATGCCGATGGCGACGACGACGCCGGCCGCCAGGACGCAGAAGAGCAGGTTCACGTACCACGACATGGTCCGGTTCGGCTGGACGGCGATCGAGGCCTGCCCTGCCAGGACGGACAGCGCGGCCGTGGGCAGGATCTCGCGCCATCGCCGGCGGGCGGACAGCGACACCTGGCAGACGATCCACGGGCCGATCGCGCTCACTGACACGGCGGTGGCCGCGACGGTCAGGACGGTGACGGCGAGCGGCCAGCGGCGGCGGCACTGCATCGCGGCCAGGGACGCGACGCCGAGCGCCAGATCGCCCCAGAACAGCGTCCGGGCCGACTGCCACTGGTCGCCCGCGACCGACAGCCAGAGCAAGCCCCCGATCACGACCGCGAACACAGTGCTCAGCCAGGACGTCTGCCCAGGGGTCAACCGCCGGCCGGCGCGTTCGGCGGTGCTCACCGTTCGAGCGTAGATCGGGACGGTGCAGGCACACAACCGACCAAAGTCGGTGCCAGGAATCGACCTCGGTCGAGCCGGGACCGACCGGTGACCGATGCGCGACGGCCGGGCTGCCCCGCAGGCTCGACACATGATCCTCGTAGACCAGCTCACCAAGCGGTACGGCCGCTACACGGCCGTCGACTCCATCTCCTTCTCCGTACGCCCGGGGACAGTCACCGGCTTCCTCGGCCCGAACGGCGCCGGCAAGTCGACCACGATGCGCGTCATGGTCGGTCTGACCGTCCCGACGTCCGGCACCGCGACTATCAACGGAGAACAGTTCGCCGACCTCCCCAACCCCGGCCTCGAGGTGGGCGTCCTCCTGGACGCCTCTGCCCAGCACGCAGGCCGCACCGGACGCGAGATCCTCACGATCGCCGCTGACACCATGGGTCTGCCCCGCCGCCGCGTCGACGAGATGCTCGAGCTCGTCAGCCTGACACCTTCGGAGGCCAAGCGCCGGGTGCGCAACTACTCCCTCGGCATGCGTCAGCGACTGGGCATCGGCACCGCACTGCTCGGGGACCCCCGGGTACTGATCCTCGACGAACCAGCCAACGGGCTCGACCCTGCCGGGATCCGGTGGATGCGCGACCTGCTGACGGGCTTTGCCAGCCAGGGCGGCACCGTCCTGTTGTCCTCGCACCTGCTCCACGAGATCGAGGTCATCGCCGACGACCTGGTCGTGATCGGGAACGGCAAGATCGTCGCGTCCGGCAGCAAGGAAGAGCTGCTGGCCGCAGCGGGGACGCTCGTCCGGTCGACGTCACCGCGCGACCTCGCGCACGCCCTCGAACGGGCCGGGATCCCCAGCACGCTCGCAGGGGACGGCTCGGTACGCACGGACGCCGACCCTGCTCGGGTCGGGGCGGTGGCCCTGACAGCTGGCATCGCCCTCACCGAGCTCCGGTCCGCCGAGGGCACCGGGCTCGAAGACATGTTCCTGTCCCTCACTGCCGACACCCAACGCGAAGGAGTTGCGGCATGACCGCCACGATCGTCCCTCCCGACACCATCGAGGCCGAGCCGGCCCGACGGACCGCCCAGCCCATCCCGACCACCCGACTCGTCAAGGTCGAGCTGCGCAAGATGTTCAACACCCGCTCGGGATTCTGGATGCTCATCAGCATCGGCGTCCTGTCGCCCATCTCGGCCGGGTCGCTCCTCGTCCTCGGCCTCAACAGCGACGTCACCTACCAGAACTTCGTGAGGGCGAGCGGGTTCCCGATGTCGGTGATCTTGCCGATCATCGCGATCCTGGCCGTCACAGGTGAGTGGAGCCAGCGAAGTGGGCTCACGACCTTCACGCTGGTGCCGAGCCGCGGCCGCGTGATCGGCGCCAAGGCGATCGCGACCCTCCTGGTGGGCCTCGGCGCCGTCTCCGTCGCCTTCGCGGTCGGCGCCCTCGGCAACGTGGCCGGGTCCGCGCTCGCAGGCGTCGACACCGCGTGGGACATTTCGTGGTCCATGGCACTCCAGATGATGCTCTACAACCTGGTTGGCATGGCCTTCGGCTTCGCCCTCGGTGTCGTGCTGCGCAACTCCGCGGCCGCGATCGTGGGCTACTTCGTCGCTTCACTGGTCATGCCGGGCATCCTCGCGCTCCTGGCTCAGGTGCGTTCGTGGTTCGAGGACCTGCAGCCGTGGATCGACTGGCACCACACGCAGGTGGCGCTCCTCGATGGCGCCACGAACACTGTCAAGGAGTGGGCGATGCTCGGCTCGACCACGATGATCTGGATCGTCCTTCCCCTCGTCATCGGACTGCTGTCCCTGCGCCGCTCCGAGGTCAAGTAGTCGCACACACGGGCGGCGCTCTCCGGAACCCCACTGTGGGTTCCGGATACCGCCGCTTCGGGGTGCGTCGGCTTAGCGCCCCCGTCATGACGTCGCCTGGCGGCGAGAAAGGAGACCACAACCATGACCACCTACACCCCGCCCAGCAGCGGCTCCTGCACCGTGCTGGGAGTCCCGTACGCAGACCTGCGCAATCCCGGCCGGCATGTGGGCGTGCTGCTCGACGCCTCGGCCCAGCATCCCGGCCGTACCGGGCGCGAGGTGCTGTCCCTCGCAGCCATGACGATCGGGCTGCCCCGGTCGCGCGTCGACGAGATGCTCGACCTGGTCGGGCTCACCGCTGAGGAGGCCGGGCGCCGCGTCGGCAACTACTCCCTCGGCAGCGCCTAGCCCGGGAGACCGATGGACCACCGCCCTGCTGGCGAAGCGCCCCTCGATCGCGTGGAGCCCGCCACGCCACAAGAGGTCGAGAGACGGACCGTTCCACCGGCCGGTCGAACACGGGCCCTGAGGCCCGAGCCGCCCGTCGTCGAAGTCACCGATCGTGGAGTCACCGAGATAGCCAAGCGTTCACATCTTCGACCAGGCAATGACTGCGCCCTGGTGCTCGCCATCAATGGCCACCGGACTCTTGTCTGGTTTACTGGGCTTCGGCTACCACCGCCAAGAAACCGGATCGTTGCCCTCGGGGAAGAGCTCGTCTTTAACCTGCAGCGACACACCGCCTAATGTGCGATTACTATCCGCTGACCTGTGCCGGGTTGTCGGCACGTCTGGCAAGCTCGGTGTCGATAGCCCTGATGTGCGCCAGGATCGGCACGTGCGCGGGGGAACTGAAGGTGATCAGGGCGAGGTTTGCGCGTAGCTGGCGGATAGTCAGCTCAAGTTCGGCTGTGGTGAGCTGACTGACATCGTGGTCGCGGGTCATGCTGTCTCAAGGAAGCAGTAGACGACTTTGCCGCCGCCCGGAGGGAAGAAGTACGACCATTCCTTGCTCAGCGCGTCAACAAGCATCAGGCCCCGGCCGCTTTCCGCGTAGTCGTCGTGGCCAGATAGGACCGGCGGATTGTCGTCGGTGTCGTAGACTTCGATGAGCAGGCCCTCGCGGAAATGCCGCAGGGACAGCGAGATCAGACTCGTGTGCGTGCTTTCGGAGTACCGCAGCGTGCGCGCGGAATCGCCGACAAACCACATCGCGTTAGAGACGAGCAATTCTGCCGTATCGACTGCATCCTGGGTAATTCCCCGGCAGGAATCCAGGAAGAAGCGAGTATAGCGACGTGCCCAGAACGGTGAGGTAGGCAGCGCCACCAGAGCGAGTGCGCCGACATTCAACGGCTGGGGTTGGCCGGACCGGGCACGCTGCCAGGCTGATCCGGTTACGGGATCGGGGAGTGGCCGAGCATCAGATGTCATTATGCCTGTTCGTATTCTTCCTGCGCCATGATGCGCGTCTCCAATTCCGCCAGGGAGTCAGCGTCCACGGTCATCGCCCAGCCGGGATATACGCGCTTAGTGAGCCGGATATTTCCACGGCGGGTAGCCCAGTACCGGCCGACGTTGGAGACCCAGATACCCCAATGAGGATGCCGGGCTTGCGCCTCGGTCAAAGCTTCGTATATTGCCGCCAATCGGAACACCTTTCTCCTGCAAGTCCCCACGATGGCAGGCAAGAGGACGCCGTTCCAAGGGGTCCGGGGGACACCAATAAATAAGTGTCCCCCGCATGACCAGAGGTGTCCCTAGCGAGATTTGCGGTATCCCTGCGCACACCATTCCGGTTATCTCGGGCCAGCCGGCATGCATGCGAAGACCCCCGCCCGGAAGCTGCTCCGAACGGGGGCCGGTTCGCCTGAAGGGCTAGTCCTTGAGATGCTCCGTGAACGCCTGCCACGCGGAAGGATCAAAGCGCAGCACCGGGCCGCGCTCCCTGTCCTTCGTGTCGCGCACGGCCACCGCGGTAGCCGACCTGCCCACCTCTACGCAGTTGCCCTGACCGCCTGTGTAGCTGGCGACGCGCCAGCCAGAGACCGCCTCGTTGCTCATAGCTCGCTCCTGATCTCGGTCATGAGCTGTGCCGAATCGATCGGGGACAGCGCACATCCCTTGATCATGCTAAGCGCTGTGGCGATGGCCGTTACCTCTCTCGGGTCTTTGACGACCCTGCCGGACCCCCATCCCTCCAGGTAGGCGACCGGAGCTGCATCATCGAACTCGAACAGGGCCGCCGGCCCATCTACTCCGGGCGCGTCGCTCACCGCGAACGGCAGGACTTGCAGCACGATCCCCTGGGCTTCCGCCAGGCTGAGCAGGTGGTCGAGTTGCTCGCGCATCACGCGGATTCCCCCGACCGCCTGCCTGAGCACGCCTTCACCGAGCACCACCCAGAGCTTCGGCGGATCATCACGCGTCAGGATGTTCTGCCGTTCGACGCGGGCTGCTGCATCCTGTTCGAGTTTCTCTTCTGGGTCGTAGGGCCGGCACGTCCGGATGACGGCGCTGGCGTAGGAGCGCGTCTGGAGCAGTCCCGGCACGCCTCGCATCTCCCACTCATGGACGCAGTTTGCCTTGTCCTCAAAGAGCACGCGAGGACCGAACCAGGACGGATAGGACTCGGCGATCATCCCGTCATAGAGCCGCTCGAACGTGCCCGGGCACCCGTAGAAGTCATCGCACCAGGTAGCGAACTTCCGCCCCGGTTTCTTCTTGCCCCTCTCGTACTGCTTGACCGACGACAGCGACACGTGCGCCTTCACGGCGAATTCGCGCTGAAGCAGGCCCGCCCGGTCTCTTCGGGCGCGCAGCTCCGCTACGAACATGGCATGGAACGTGACGGGCTCGGTGCCCGGCTCTGCCATGCTCATGACCGGAACGTCCTTCCCTGCGATGGGTCCCTCAGCGAACGGCTCTGCACGCGCTGGGCCGCCCCTCGTCTCGGAGCGCCTTAAAGGGTGCGTCGGCGGGGGCCTTGGAAGTGGATGCGGAAGGCATCGCCACCCCCGCCGCGCACGGCAACTGTACCGGGGTCACGGTGTTCTTGTATAGCTCTACTAGAGCTTTATGATAGCTACCTGTTTCATTTGCGCAGGTCAAGGGTAGCTACCGTGTTGCTCGTGAGTGATCTTGAGGCGACCGGGGGACGCGACGCCGACCTGGCGTACATGCGCGTGGTCAGTGACATCGCCGCGCGGATCGCCTCAGGCGAGCTCAAGCCGGGGGCGCGGCTACGCGCCGAGCGGGACCTGGCCGAGTACTACGAGGTCTCCTACGGCACCGTCCGCCGTGCTATGGCAGTACTCCGCGAGCGCGGGCAGATCACCACGATCCACGGGAGAGGAACGTTCGTCTCCGTGCCCGATGATTCAAACTGACCCGCTGCCGATTGCCTAGCCAGGGCACGTCCGCAGGCCTATGACGTGCCCAGGCTGGCCGTACCTAGCGGCTGCCAGTTCCAGAGCCGCTCAGGCCCCCACTGAATAACCAGGCTGACGGCTCTTACGGTTATGTCGCATCTCGGGACTTCACGGCCCAGCGCAGTAGCGATGGGTGCCATCGGCTGCTTGCCTGTGCTGTAGGAGATTGTCATATGGGGAGTCCATCGCGCGGCAGGCCCGGTGACGGTGCCCGTTCGTCCTGTTACCGCGAGCGTGGCTTGCCGTACGGCGCGGTGGATGGGATCTAGGGCACCCTCGGGCGTGAAGCCCAGCATGATCGCCTCCGGGTGATACAGGACCCTGGAAATCGCGACGTTGACCGGCTGCATGCCGGAGAGGTGCTGTTGCGCCCCGGACAGCATCAGGTCCAGGTCCCCGCTGGAGATATCTTCAGTCGTGCCGGCGACTAGAGCTGTTACGTGCAGCCACTCTTCTGGGGTCATGTGGAGACCGCGGAACGGAGCCAGTTGCGCTTGCGCCTTCCTGGCCGTGGCGCGAACGGCGGGATTGTCCTGGAACAGCATGTGCCAGTAGATGGCGCCCTTGCCAGAATCCGGTTCCGCCCTGTTACTCCAGCGGTCTCGTGTCTCGTCCGGTATCGGCATCACGGGTTCAGTCCTCGTCGGACTCTAGATCTGATAGAGCGTCCGCATTAAATTGCGCGAGCCGCTCACCCAGTTCACGAACTCCCGAAGCACCATTATACCGGGGGTGCCCGAGGCGCCGCCTGAGCCTTTCGGTATAGGCTGTCACGGTAGCGACGCGCATGCCCGGGGGAAGAGCCAGCACGGGCTCTACTTCCGCGACAGCACCATCAAGTGACCCATGCAATAGATGCGCTATCCCCGCGCCGACGCGTATCTGCGCCCAGTTTGCCGGGACCTTCGGTGCTCCCGCCAGCCATGCGGCATCGGCCACTGACGCAGCCTGCAGCATCGCATTTGCGTCGCCTATCTGCGTCGCCACGGACTGCGCGAAGACCGCTTGCCGGGTGACCGGAAACGACCAGGCCGAAAGCCCGGAATCTGGTGTCACTGACTCCGCTGCCCGCTCGGCTCTGGCCAGAGCATCCCGGGCACGCGCTGCGTCGCCCAGGAGCGCCGCGGCGTTCGCTTCCTGGCCGGCAAGCTGAACGCGGACCGGGTGTCCGAGCTGCACACGAACCCCCTGCGCGCCATATCCATGGATTCAGTGAGCCGCTTTTGCCAGCGGAATGTCTTCGCGAGCACCGTCATCGCAGCTGCCTGATCCGACCCTGCCTCCCGCGCAAAGGCAAGCCCTGCCATGCCATATCGCTCGGCAAGCGCGTTCTCGTTCAGGTCCCCCAGCAACAGGCACGCGTGCGACAGCAGCAGGGATTCGATCCTGTACAGTTCGCGCTGCTGGGAGAGCCGGAGCCTTCCTCCCAGCAGCGACTGGACGCGCTGATGAAGAGGTATGACCTGGCTGAGCAGCTTGCGGGCTGGTGCCTGCGTATGAAATTCGGCGAGGGAGATGGCGGCCTGCTCGATCTGCTGAATCGCATCCTCGCCGATGCTGCTGACCGCAAAATGCGCCAGCAGGTCATCTATGTCATCAGCCGGGATTCGCTGACGGGGAATCGCCTGAGCAGCTGACGGAAATGAAGCGGCAGGAACGACGGCATACGGATCCGGGTTTCCGGAAGAAGCCGCGCCATCTGCCCGCGTGCCGCGCTCTGCCAGCAGCAAGGCGAACCGGGCCTTTACCCTGTCCGGCACACGCTCAAGCGCCGTATCCAGAATCTCCTGATTCGCCGGCTCAGGAATCATCTCAGGTCGTTTGCGCCAGTAGGCGACGGTGCGGACTGCCACGCCCAGGTACTCGGCGAATGATTCATTAGTCATGCGCAGGGACTGCCGGAGCAAGTCGGCATCACCGCCAGTCCATGACGCTATTACCGGCGCGCGCGCCGACCCGTCAACCGCCGTGGACATGATCAATCACCGTGGCGATGTCGGCCCTGAGTTCGGTAAGAAGCTTGGAGATGTCGGCAAGCCGTGATTCGAGGGAATCAAGGCGGGACCACAGGGCAGAACTGTCAGGCGCGGTATGACCCCCGGGCTGCCGCGCGCGGCCCGTGAGCACCCGGTCAAGGTGCTCCGGCTCCCATCCCAGGGCCACGGACAGGGCCTCGAGCGTGCGGGGGCTCCGGCGGCGCTCGACGGTGTGCCGCTGGAGTTCCCGCACCACGGCCACGGACACGTGCGAGCGCTCCGCAAGCTCACGCTGACGCCAGCCCAGCTCGCGGACACGATCGCTGATAGCCCGGGAAACCGCAGCCCAGTTCCCCGGATCGCCTTCCGCCACGCGTTCCTCCGCGTTCCACTTCCAGCGCCGAGAGTAGCCGGTCACCGCGCGATCCCGCAGCAAGCCGGGACCAACCGCGAGCAGACGAAGGCATTCCGTAACATCAGAGCTGAAATCAGCTCTGATGCGATTATTTCAGCTTGGAGATGACCGGGGCTGCACCTGGCCTCGCAGAGCAGGAAGCCGCTAACCGCCGAACCCATGGCTTCTTCAAGCACTTTCCGGGTCGCCTGGCAGCAGCACGCGCCGAGATACGCGAACCGCATCAATCGGCTTGCACCGTGGTTGCACTCTAATTGCACCACGCTTGCATAACCCCAAAGAAATTGCACTGCTAATGCACTGAAGCTGCATTAGCAGTGCATGGTAAATGTGCCGCAGTCCCGATGGAATTAGAGCATGGAAAACACCCCCGGGCCATCGAAGGGACTGATGCCCTATGACTTACGCCAACACGACGGAGCGGCAAGCGCTTATCTCCGGGCTTCGCGAACTTGCGGTCTTCCTGGAAAGCAACCCGGACGTTCCCGCACCCGCATACACCGATGTACTCGTTTTCCCGCCCTCCGCTTCGGATACCGGGAAACGGCGCGAAATCGACATTATCGGCTCACGCATCGGCTCGGCAACCGAGACCGCATCCTCTCACCGCCACTATCAGACCTCGCGCCGTTTCGGCCCTGTCGAATACCGCGCCGTCAGCATCCCCGCAGACGAGAACAAGGAGCCGTGCCCGTGAACGTCTTCTGGATCATCCTCGCCGCCTCTCCTGTCCTTTGCCTCGGCACGGTCGCGCTCTTCGTGCTGATCGTGGTCGGCATCCGCAAGGGTGACCGCGGTGACCTGGCCTCACCTCCTGGTAACCGCCTCGACGCCGTAACGCGCCGCGTAGTCGGAGTCGGCGTCCGCGCGGACGCCGACCACAAAGAGGGTGACAGCTGATGCGCGAAACCCCTCCCCTGATCACGGAATACCGCTGCCCGTGCGACGCGCGGCGTAACGAATCAAGCAAGCTGTGCCGCAAATGCTCGGCACGTGCCCGCTGGCACCGCCGGAAGGCCTGGCGCAGCACCAAAGCACCTGTCAGCTACCGCACCGGAAAGAAGTGATCCACATGACCGTGTCCATCCCCCTTGTCGTCATCTTCGGAATTCTCGTCTACGTCGCCTACCGCCACATGGGGCTGCGCGCATGGCACGCGATCGTCGCCCTCATCTTCGGATTCCTGCTCGCCGCGACAACCGCCGCGCCAGAAATCCACGCGCTTTTGTCCGGCCTCGTCAACTGGCTGAACAAGCCATAGAACGGAGGTGGCGCCCATGGCCAACCCGCACCCGCATTCCCGTATCAACCTCGACCAGATCACGGCACGCAACCAGACCGCGCGGCACATGATCGCCGGATTCTCTGCCGAAATGCCCGCGCTGGCGGACTTCTGGCGGAACCTGGACACCGCACTTGCCGACAACCTGACGCTATCCGCTGAAGTCACCCGGCTGACCGCCGAACTCACCGCCACGCGTCTTGACAGGGCAAACCTGCTCGCGGCGATGCGCGCCACGAACGCCGCGCACGCCGACGGCGAGCCCGACCCCCTGTCCTACCTCCGGGACGAGCTGGACGCCCGCCAGATACCCGCCCAGCGCCGCGGGGAGGCAACATGACCAGCTACCGGCGGATGCGGCGCCACGCCCGCCACGCCCGGCGCGCGGGCATGCAGCCCATGATGATCCTCAACCCCGGCGACCCGCTCCCCGAACTAGTCATCGTGATCATCGGCCGGTGGGCCTGGCGGCACCGGACCGCGTTCGCGCCGTTCGCCCTCACCCTGGCCGCATTCGCCGTCGCCGCATACGCCCATCCCCATCACGCCCGGTACTGGCTGCCGGTAGCGGGGATGACGCTGCTGACGGCCGTCCTGCTCGGCATTCCGCACCGGGTGCTGCGGACCAGGCAGGCCGGGAAGATCACGGCCGGCGTCCTGGCCGGGCTCTGGGAGAAGTGCGGTATCGACCGGGGCATCGAGCGGGCCTATGCCGCTGCGGTGATCGCCGTCACTGGCGGATGGCTGTCAGCGGCGATCGCGGCCGGCCCGGCCGTGAAACCGCTCCCGCTGGCGGCGGCCATCGCCACGGCGGTACTCGGGATTCCGTGGTGGTTCCACCGCCGGCGCCGCGCCAAAGCGCGAGCCGAACGCACCATAGCCGCATGGCCTGACGTGGCCGAGAACGCTGGCCTGGCCGGATCGGAAATCCTGTCGCTGGTCGTGGACGCGTGGGGATGGACCGCCCGCGTC
>DAIOWL010000105.1:0-1780 GCA_036758545.1 Streptosporangiaceae bacterium
GAGGTGGCCGGGATGGCCGAACCGCCGCTGCGGCTGATCCTGGGCAGCGAGGCCTACGCCTACGCCACGGCGGCCGCCCGGGCGCGGGCGGAAGCCGACGCCGCCTGGCACCACCTGACCGTCGCCACCGACCGGGACGACGCCACGGCCGCTGACCGCGATCCGCTCGCCGCCGCGAGCAGCTGAAGATGGAGATGCCCGGCCTGGGCGCGCCCAGGCCGGGCGGTACCCGGCACCCCGGGGGGGAGAGGAGTTACCGGGTAGTAATAAGTGTATCCATCGCCGGATATGCCCGATCCAGTATGCCGTCACGCCCGCCTCAGCCTCAGCCACTGACGGCGGCGGCGAGGACGCGGCGGAACTCGACCGACACCCGGTCGGCCCGGGTGTGCAGTTCGGCGGCCACGTCGAGCGGGAACTCCAGGCCGGACAGCGCCCGCCGCTGCAGGTCCAGGTCCTCGTCGAAGATCGACATCTCGTACTTCGCGGTGCTTTCGGCCTGTTCCGGGTCGGTCAGGCCCGGGCCGGTCACCGTCTGGTACACCCGGCAGGTGCGCTCGTCCTCGGGCGCTACGGTGAAGGTGAGGAACTGCCACCCCTCCGCGTCGAGGTACTCCAGCAGCAAGGTCGCGGTCAGCGGAGCCTGATACCGGTAGGTCATCCGGCGGCGCTGCACCGCCGGCCGGGCGCCATCACGTACCGCGGGGTCGGTGAGGTTGGTGAAGGTGTGCTCGCGGACGGCCGTGAACGACAGGCCGCGGCGGTCGACGTCGGCCCGCGGGATGGGTTCCGGGCCGGCGCCGCCGATCGTGGCCGAGTGGACGAACGGCAGGTGCGCCTCGTCGAGGAAGTTGTCGATGAGGATCGCGGCGTTGGCCTCCACCGCCAGGACCGGGAGGACCACGGTCGCGACGCCGTCGCCACCGAGCGGCACACCCGGATGCAGGTCCGGGATGGGAGCGCGCGGCGGTTCCGGGGCGAGCCACACCATCCCGTCCTGCTCGGCGACCTCGGCCGGGCGGTGCAGCGTGGCCCGCTCCGGGATCGCCGCGGTGTCCTCGAGCGCCGGGATGTTCACGCACCGGCCGTCGGGGGTGAATTGCCAGCCGTGGTACGAGCACTGCAGCGTGCCGCCGGTGATCTGCCCGGCGGACAGGCGGGCCCTGCGGTGCGGGCACGCGTCGGCGAACGCCACGATGCCGCCGCTGAAGCGGGCCAGCGCCCAGCCCCGGCCGCCGAGGCGGCCCGCGGCGGGCTCCGGGCCGACCTCGGAGGACAGCGCCACGGGGTGCCAGAACCGTGCGAGCGCCGGATGCCCGTTAGTGAACTCCTCGGATGTCATGTCGCTATCGTCGCGCAGAACCGGTGACAATGCTGGCATGGCAGCGTCCGGACCGTCCGCCGACGGCCCCGCCGCCCTGGCCGAGGGGCGGTGGGAACAGGCGCGATGCGCGGTGTGGCTGGCGATCACCTACAAGTCGAACTTCGCGAACTTCGCCGCGGCCAACGGCTGGGTGGTCCGGGCCGAACGGCTGCTGGAGCCGTTCGACCCCGGGCCGATGCACGGCTGGGTGCGGCTGGCCCGGGCCTACCGGATGACCGACCTGGACGAGGCCGAGGAGCTCACCGGGTGGGCGGTGCGGATGGCCCGGGCGGCTCGCGACGTGGATCTCGAGCTGGTCGCCTCGTCGCAGCTCGGGCTGATCCGGGTGGGCAAGGGACTGACCGACGCCGGGTTCGCGCTGATCGACGAGGCCATGGCCGCCTCGCTGGCCGGTGA
>DAIOWL010000105.1:1880-12028 GCA_036758545.1 Streptosporangiaceae bacterium
TTCTTCCCCGACCCGATCGGCGCGCTCCGGGAGATGGCCCGCGTCGCCGCCCTGGCCGGCACGGTCGCGGTGCTCGTCCCGGCCGGCCTCGGCGCGCAGCCGGCCTACGGTCCGTTCGTGGACATGGCCGCGCGGCAGGCCGGACCGCAGGCCCGCTCCCTGCTCGACACGTACTTCAGCTGCGGGGATCTCGACGCGCTGACCGGCCGGTTCGGCCGGGCTGGCCTGCGCGTGACCGGCACGGAGACGCATAGCGGCACGGCCCGGTTCGGGTCGGTGGATGCGTTCGTGACCACCGAGGTGGAAAGCACCCCCTTGCGGGAGCGGATCAGCGCGGGGGTATACCGCCAGATCAAGCAGGGTGCCCGCGAGGTCCTCGCGCCGTTCACCGCGGCCGACGGCACCCTCGCGGCGCCCTTTCAGGTCCACGTCGTCCGAGCCCGGCCGTCACCGGACGAGGTGCGCGAGACGCCAGGACCGTTCGGTACTCAGGATTGAACGGTACCGCCGTCGACGTTGATGGCCTGGCCGGTGACGGACTCGCTGGCGACGCAGAACCAGACCGCGCCCGCCACCTCTTCCGGCGTGATCAGCCGTCCGATGGGCTGCCTGGCCTCCAGCGCCGAACGGGCCTGGTCGCTGGTGCGACCGGTCCTGGTCACGATGTTCGCGATCGTGGCGGCCGTCATCGGCGTGTCCACGAAGCCCGGGCAGACCGCGTTCACGGTTACCCCGGTGCCGGCCAGTTCGGCGGCGGCGGCCCGGACCAGCCCCAGGACCCCGTGCTTGCTCGCGGTGTAGGCCGCCAGATACGGCTCGCCGATCCGCGCCGCGGTCGACGCGATCACCACGACACGGCCAAAGCCGCCCGCGCGCATGCCGGGCACGGCCCGCCGCAGGCAGCGGAACGGCGCGGTCAGGTTGAGGTCGAGCATGCGCTGCCAGTCGGCGTCGCTGGTCCGCTCGATCCGCGCCGAGTACCCCGCGCCGGCGCTGGCGATCAGGACCTCGACCGGGCCCCAGTCGTGCTCCACCTGCCCGAAGAGCCGGTCCACCGCGGCCGGGTCGGTGACGTCGGCCGGGACGGCCAGGGTCGGGCCCGGGCAGGCCGCGGCCGTGGCGGCCAGCGGATCGGTGCCGCGGGCGGCGAGCACGACCCGCAGGCCAGACTGGCTGAGCAGGATGGCCACGGCCTGGCCGATGCCGCTCCCGGCGCCGGTGACCAGCGCGATCCTGTCCATGCCGCCAGGTTAGGTGATGGGGCGTCTCTCCATCCGGTCTCCATGCGGATGGCACCGGGCCTGCGTCGCTGGCGGCTTACCGTGCTGCGATGAGACGACCCATGGCGGTGATCGCCCTGTGTACGGGCGTGCTGTGTACGGCCTTGCTGGTCGCGGGCTGCGGCGGAGGGGCGGCGGCGGGCGGAGGAGCCGCGCCGGGCGGGACGTCGACGCCCACGACGCAGGCGGGCACGCCGTTCGTGCTGGCGCGGAACCTGGAGGTGCCGTGGGCGATCGCGTTCCTGCCGGGCGGGGACGCTCTGGTCACCGAGCGGGACAGTGCCCGGCTGCTCCGGGTGACCCCGCAGGGCCGGGTCAGCACGGTCGGCACGGTTCCCGGGGTGGAGCCCTCCGGTGAGGGCGGGCTGCTGGGGGTGGCGGTGTCCCCGTCGTTCGGCCGGGACCGGCTGGTCTACCTGTACTTCAGCACCGGCACGGACAACCGGATCGCGCGGTTCCGTTACTCGGGCGATGGCATCGGGCCGCTGGATGCCGTGCTCACCGGGATCCCGCGCGCCGCCATCCACAACGGCGGGCGCCTGGCCTTCGGGCCGGACGGCATGCTGTGGGCGGCCACCGGGGAGCACGCCGAGCCCGGCATCTCCCAGGACCGGGATTCCCTGGGCGGCAAGATCCTGCGGATGACCCCGGACGGCGGGCCGGCGCCCGGCAACCCGTTCGGCACGCTGGTGTGGACGTACGGTCACCGCAACGTGCAGGGGATGGCGTGGGACGCCGGCGGCCGGATGTACGCCACCGAACTCGGCCAGGACCGCTTCGACGAGATCAACCAGATCCAGAAGGGCCGCAACTACGGCTGGCCGGCCGTCGAGGGAGCCGGCCACGACGGAAGGTACGCCGATCCGCGGCTCACCTGGCCGACGGAGCAGGCATCGCCGTCCGGCGCCGCGATCGCGGCCGGCAGCCTCTGGGTCGCCGCGCTGCGCGGCGAGCGGCTCTGGCAGGTCCCGCTCGACCGTACCGGCGCGGCCGGCACGCCGGTGGCGCACTTCACCGGCGAGTTCGGCCGGCTGCGCGAGGTCGTGCGCGCGCCGGACGGCTCGCTGTGGGTTACCACGAGCAACCGGGACGGCCGCGGGAACCCCGGACCGGACGACGACAAGATCCTGGTCATCCGGCCGGGCTAGCCGGACGGACGCGGGTTGCTGGGATCATGGCGGGGTGGACTCCTCAGAGGTGGTCCGGCTGGCCCGGCCCAGGCGGGGGCATTTCGACCTGGGCACCGGGTACCACGGGGATGTGTGGCTGGACCTCGACGCGCTGTTCCTGCGTCCTTCCCGGCTGCGGCCGTACGTCGAGTGGCTGGCCGAACGGCTGAGGCAGCACTCGCCCGACGCGGTATGCGGCCCGCTGGAAGGAGGCGCGTTCCTGGCCTATGCCGTCGCCGATCCGCTGGGGGTGGCTTTCCTGGCCGGGTACCGGTCGCCTGGCCAGGCGACCGGGTATCACCTGCCCTCGGTGCCGGGCGGGATCGGCGGCTGGCGGGTCGCCGTCGTCGACGACGCGGTCAACGCCGGCACGGCCGTCGCGGCCTGCCTGCGGGAGCTGCGCGCCCAGGACGCGGTCCCGGTCGCCGTGGCCGCGCTGCTGGCGCTGGGCGAGGCGAGCGCGATGGTCCCGGCCCGCCTCGGCGTGCCCTTCTATCCGGCCGGCACGATGCCGAGCCGGGCCTGGCCCGCGCCGGAGTGCCCGCTGTGCGCCGACGGCGTCCCGGTCACGCCGGGCGCGGACGACGGCCGGTCAGCGCCACCAGCCGGTCGATGACCGGCGCGTCGGCGCCGACGTCGGCCGGCGGGTCGAACATGCCGGCGGGCGTCCGGTCGACGATGGCCTGAGCCAGCGGATAGATGGCGGCCACCGGGCCTGCGGGCAGCGGCCCCGGGTAGCCGGTCGCGACGCCGAGATCCCAGGCGTGCACGATCAGGTCGAGCACCATTTCCTCGAGGTACTCCACCGCCGGAACCGAACCCCGGGTGATGGCGACCGAACCGGTCAGCGCGCCGTCGGCGCCGAACGCCCCGGCTGAGCTGGCCGCGGCCTGGTCCCACGCGCGGATGAGGGCGGTTCCGTCCGCACCCGCCGGTTCCAGGCCGGCCACCACCGCCCGGGCGGCGTCCATGTCCAGGCCGGCTAGCAGCGGCGCGGCCCAGCGATGCTCATCGACCAGGTGCCCGACCAGGTCGGCGACGGCCCACTGCGTGTCCGGGGTGCCCAGCTGCCACTGGTCCGGCGCGACGGCGTGCACACGTTCGGTGAACGCCGCCTGCGCGCTGGAAAACGTCGCGATCAGGTCGTCGGTTAGCATCTGAGTTCCCCTTCGTCGTGCATGGCGTGACTGGGCCGTGGCGTGGCACGCTGGGAAGCGTAAACGGTGCGTGATCGGACGGCGAAAGCGACCATGAATAACGAGCGGGCCGTGGCCAACTTCGAGCGAGGACCGGCATCTGACTGGCGCGACACTTTGACCCTGAATGCCGGGCATGATGGGAACCGACGGTAATTGCGGAGGGAGGTGTTGGGGTGACCGCGGTCGATCCAGTGTCGCTTGAGGGCAGGCTCCGGCATTTCCAGTCGCTCACCGATGCCGCGTTGTCCCGGCTTGATGATCGCGACCTGCTGGCGGAGCTGCTGGACCGGACCCGGGAGATCCTGCGGGCTGATACGGCTGCGGTGCTGTTGCTGGACTTCTCTTCCGGGCAGCTGATCGCGACCGCGGCGGCGGGGCTGGAGGAGGAAGTCCGGCAGGGGGTGCGGATCCCGGTGGGCCGCGGGTTCGCCGGGCAGATCGCGGCCCTGCACAAGCCGGTGATCCTGGACCGGGTCGATCACACCACCGTGCTGAACCCGATCTTGTGGGCCAAGGGAATCCAGTCGATGATGGGCGTGCCGATGGTGGCCGGCGGCAAGGTGATCGGGGTGCTGCACGTCGGATCGCTGACGCCGCGCAAGTTCACCGCCGGTGATGTGGAGCTGTTGCAGCTGACGGCGGACCGGGCCGCGGCGGCCGTGCAGTCGATGACGGCTCAGGCCGATCGGGTCGCGGCGACGGCGCTGCAGCACAGCCTGGTTCCCTCGGCGCTCCCGGCGGTCGCGGGGGCGGAGCTGGCCGCGCGCTACGTCCCGGGCAGCGGGGCGATCGGCGGTGACTGGTACGACGTCTTCAGCCTTCCGTCGGGAGAGCTGGGCGTGACGGTCGGGGACGTGGCCGGGTCCGGCCTGGCCGCCGCGGTGATCATGGGGCGGATGCGCAGCGCGCTGCGCGCCTACGCGCTGGAAACCACGGATCCGGCCGAGGTCCTGGGCAAACTGGACCGCAAGATGCAGCACTTCGAGCCCGATGCCCTGGCCACCGTGCTCTACGCCGTCATCGAACCGGGGCTGGGCCAGATGCACGTGGCCCTGGCCGGTCATTTCCCGCCGGTCATCGCCCGCCCGGGGGAGGCGGCCGTACTGGCCGACGTTCGGCCCGGCTCGATGATCGGCATGGGCCTGCAGACCCGGCGCCCGGTGAGCACCCTGCCGGTCCCGCCGGGCGCGCTGCTGTGCTTTTACACCGACGGCCTGGTCGAGCGCCGGGGCGAACTGATCGACGACGGGCTGGACCGGCTCTGCCGGGCGGTGACGGCCCAGCCCGCGGAGGCGGCGTGTGTCGCGGTCATGGGGGCGCTGGTCGGCAGCGACCCGGTCCGCGACGACATCGCCCTGCTCATGGTGCGGCGCCAGGCCGGGGTGGAAGGTGACGCGGATGCCTGACCTCAGCTTCCGGATCGAGATGGCCGGGGACGTGCCCGTCGTGGTGACGCCCGGCGATATCGACATCACCAACGCCGCCCCGTTCCGGACCGCGCTGCTGGAGGCGGCCGGACGCGGGAAGACGTTCGTGGTCGACATGAGCCGGACTCAGTTCTGCGACACGGCCGGCATCCATGCGCTGGTAACGGCACACAAACGGGCCGGGGACAACGGCGGCGAAGTACGCCTGGTCGTCACCAGCGCGACCGTGTTGCGCATCTTCGCGATCACCGGCTTTGACCAGGTGATATCGCGCTTCACCAGCCTAGACCAGGCCGTCGCGGCACCATAAGCCGTCAGCCCAGGCCCTGGACGACGGCGTGCAGGATCAGGCCCACGCCGGCGCCCACGACGGTGCCGTTGATACGGATGTACTGCAGGTCGCGGCCGAGCAGCAGCTCCAGCTGGCTCGACGTCTCGGCGGCGTCCCACCGCTCGATCGTCCCGGTGACCAGGCCTGCCAGCTCGTCGTGGAAGCGATCGACGAGGGCCCGGACGCCGGACTCGATCATGCGGTCCAGGCCGTCGGCGAGGCGGCGGTCCGAGCCGAGGCGGCGGCCGGCCGCCGCCAGCACGTCGGCCAGCCGGCGGCGCAGCTCGGACTCCGGGTCGGCGGCCTGGGTGCGCAGCGCGTCCTTGACCTTCTGCCACAGCTCGGAGGACCAGTCCCGGAGCAGCGTGCTGCCCAGGAGGTCGTGCTTGAGGCGCTCCCCGCGCTCGCGCAGGTCCGGATCGGTCTCCAGGCGGTCCGGTAGCCCGGCGAGCCACGCGTCGAACTGACGGCGGGTCTCGTCATCGGGGTCGGCGGCCATGGCGACCAGGCGCTCGCGTAGCCGGGAGTACAGCCGGTCGAAGACCCGCCGGTAGACCGCGTCGGGCACCCAGCGGGGTGCCTCGCCCTCGAACAACTGGCGCAGCTCGCCCTGATGGTCGCCGAGATAGCGATCGGCGGCGGACACGATCGTGCCGAACAGCTCGGCGTGGTGACCGCCCGCGATGACGGCCCGCAGCGTCCGTCCGGCCAGCGGCGCCACCTCGACGGTGTCGATCACCCGGGTCAGTTCGGCGGTGACCACGCGCTGGACGTCCTCGTCGCGGAGCGCCTCGGCCACCGTGACCACCGCGTCGGCGGCGTGGCCGGCGACGCGCGCGGCGTTGGCCGGCTCGGCCAGCCAGGCGGAGAGCCGGGGGACGATGCGAGCGGTCCGGATCCGTTCGGTCAGGACATCGGCGTTGAGGAAGTTCTCCTGCACGAACCGGCCGAGCGTAGCGGCGAACTGGTCCTTGCGCTCGACGATCAGCGCGGTGTGCGGGATCGGCAGCCCTAGCGGATGGCGGAACAGCGCGGTCACCGCGAACCAGTCGGCCACCCCGCCGACCATCGAGGCCTCGGCGCCGGCCTGCACGTAGCCGAGCAGCGTCCCGTGGGCACCGGCCACGGTCACGGCGACGAACAGGACCGTGACGGCGGCGAGCAGCGCGGTGGCCCGGCGGCGCGCCGCGGCCAGCTGGCGCGCTCGCACCTCGGCCGACTCGGGCTCGGCCCTGAAGGCCGGCGAGGCGGACATCGTCGCGGTCGGTTCCATCTGGCAGCCCCTGGAGTCCCGTCAGCACATGAAGCCCCAGTCTTGCAGGATGGTCAGCTGCGCGGGCGCTCGGACCTGGGGTCGTACCGGGGGCGCAGGGAGGCGTCGGCGGGGACGCGCTGGCCGGCGATCTCGATCTCGTATTCCCCGGCGGTGTACCAGGAGGGCGGCGTACCCGGCTCGGGCGCGGTCACGTAGCCCAATGCGACGGTGTAGCCGAGGCTGTGCCCGTAGGCGGCCGAACTCACCCGGCCGGCCAGGACGCCGTCGCGGTAGACCGGCTCGTCGTGGTAGGCGAAGGCGTCCGGGTCCCGCAGGCCGAACTGGACCAGCCGGCGCCGGACGCCTGCCTCTTTCTGCCGGAGCAGGGCGTCGCGGCCGGTGAAACCGCCGGGCTTGTCCCAGGCCACGGCGAAGCCCAGGCCGGCTTCCAGCGGGGTGTCCCCGGCGGAGATGTCGTGGCCCCAGCTCCGGTAGGCCTTTTCCATCCGGAGCGAATCCAGGGCGTGGTAGCCGGCCGGGCGCAGCCCGTGCTCCTGGCCGGCCTCGGCGATCGTGTCGTAGACGTGCACGGCCAGGTCGGCCGGGATGAGCAGCTCCCAGCCCAATTCGCCGACGTAGGTGATGCGGGTGGCACGGACGAAGCCGCAGCCGAGGTCGATTTCGCGTGATGCGCCGAACGGGAAGGCCTCGGGCGACAGGTCGGCGTCGGTGATGGACTGCAGGAGACGCCGGGCGTTCGGCCCCATCACCGGGATCATCGCCAGGGCCTGGCTGATGTCGGTGACGGTGGCGAACTCGTCCGGTCCGATGTGCCGCTGCAGCCAGTCCTGGTCGCGGCCCAGGGTGGCGGGGCCGGAGAGCACCAGGAACCTGGTCTCGTCCAGCCGGGTCACGGTGACGTCGGCCTCGATGCCGGCGCGGGAGTTGAGCCACTGGGTGTAGACGATGCGGCCCGGCTCGGCCGCCACGTCGCCCGCGCTGACCCGCTGCAGCACGGCGGCCGCGTCCCGGCCCTGCACCAGGAGCTTGCCGAACGAGGAGGTGTCGAACATGCCGACGGCCTCGCGGACGGCGCGGTGCTCGGCCGCCGAGTGCTCGAACCAGTTCGGCCGGCCGAACGAGTACTCGTACTCGCGCTTGACCCCCGCGGGGGCGTACCAGTTGGCCCGCTCCCAGCCCAGCAGCTCGCCGAAGACCGCCCCGGCCGCCGTCACCCGGTCGTGCAGCGGGCTGCGGCGCAGCCCGCGGACGCTGGCGCGCTGCTGGTAGGGCCAGTGGATCTGGTAGGCGAGGTCCAGGGTCTCGGTGACGCGCTGCTCGAGAAAGCGCCGGTTGGTCTCGTGCGGGGCGGCCCGGCGCGGATCGGTCTCGGGCAGGTCGACCGGCGAGTGCCCGTCCACGATCCAGTCGGCCAGGACCGAGCCGGCCCCCGGGCCGGACAGGAAGCCGACCGAGTTGAACCCGGCGGCGATGAAGCAGTTGCGCAGTCCGGGCGCCTCGCCGAGGTGGTAGAGACCGTCCGGGGTGAAGCTCTCCGGCCCGCAGAAATGCAGCCGGATTCCGGTCTCGGCCAGCACCGGCAGCCGCTTCATCATGTTCTCGTAGAACGGCCCGAGGTGATCCCAGTCCTCGGGCAGGCGGGTGAACTCCGCGTCGGCGGGGATGCCGCGGGAGGCCCACGGGTAGCTGCCCGGCTCGAAGAAGCCGACCATGAGCCCGGCGCCCTCGTTCTTCACGTAGGCGAAGTCCGGGGCGGACTTGATCGTCGGCAGGCCGGGGCGCAGGCCGGGGATCGGCTCGGTGATGACGTAGTAGTGCGCGAGCGCCTGGAGCGGGATGCCGACGCCGGCCAGCGCGCCGAACTCGCGTCCCCACATGCCGGCGGCGGCGACCACGTACTCGGCCTCGATGTCACCGCGCTCGGTGGTGACGCCGGTGACCCGCCCGTCGCGGCGGGTCACCCCGGTCACCGTGGTGTTCTCCGCGATCCGCACCCCGTGCTGGCGGGCGCCCGCGGCCAGGGCCATGGTGGTGTCGGTGGCGTTGCCGCGCCCGTCGTCCGGGTAGTACACCGCCCCGGCGAGGTCCCCGGCGTACAGCGGCGGGAACAGCTCGACCGCCTGCTCCGGCGAGATCGGCTCGGCGGTGATCCCGCTGGCCCGCGCGGCCGACGCCTGCCGGAGCAGTTCCTCCAGGCGTTCGGCGCCGTCGGCCAGGTGCAGCGTCCCGGTCCGCTCGAACCCGGTGGCGAAGCCGGTCTCCTCCTCCAGCGAGCGGAAGACCCGCAGGCTCCGCCGGACGATCTCCCGGGTCCCGTACGTCGGCCTGGCCTGGGTGATCAGGCCGGCCGCGTGCCAGGTGGTGCCCGAGGTCAGCCGCTTGCGTTCCACCAGCACCACGTCGGTCCAGCCTCGCCTGGCCAGGTGGTACGCGGTGCTGCAGCCGACGACGCCGCCTCCGACGACGACGACGCGGGCCCGGGCTGGCAGCGCATGCGCGTCATTCACTACGGCAGCGTAAAGACGCGCCTCCTAGCTGGTCAATCGTCACGCGGTCAGGGGCTTCCGCCCATCTGGCTGATCACCTCGTCACGGGAGATGTTGTACCGGTCGGCGAACTTCGTGATCTCCTCCAGGGAAACCTGCGTGGGCAGCTCGCGCTCTGCCGCCTCGGCCGCTTCCGTGTAACCCAGGCGACGCAGCGTACCGACAAACCACTGCCTGTCCTGCGGCATGGCTCCACCTTCGTCTCGGCCGTTTCTGCTTCTCCAGCCGAGCCTAACGAGACGGCGCTGACTGCGGCCGCAGCGGGTGGGCGGGCACCAGCTGGACGGCGATGGCGGCGCCCACCAGGAGCGCGGCGCCCAGCAGCTGGGACGGGACCGGGAGCTGGCGGAGCATGACGGCGGCGAGCAGGGTGGCGGCGAGGGGCTCGAACAGCGACAGCACCGCGGTCTGGGTGGCCCCGACGCGCCGCAGGCCAGCCAGGAACAGCAGGGGGGCCACCGCGCCGGCCAGGGCGCCCTCGAGCAGGAGCAGGGTGGTGAGCCTGAGGTCGGTGACGGGCACCAGCACGGTCGCGGGCCGGGACACGGCCGCCAGCACGCCGAGCCCGGCAGCCGCGGTCGCGACGATCAGGAACGTGGCCGCGCCGTCGCCGATCTCATCCCACCCGTCCCGCCCGAGCACGATGTAGGCGGCGTGCATGGCGGCGGCCAGCAGGGCCATGAGCAGCCCGGCGGCGGGGACAGAAACCGACGGATCCGGCCGGATCAGCAATACCAGCCCGATGATCGCCGCCGCCGCCATCCCCAGCCTGGCCGTGCCGGCGGCGCGCTGGCGGGAGGCAGCCTCCCAGGTGGCCACGAACAGCGGGTAGCAGCCGAAGGCGGCGACCGCGACGGCTACCGGCAGCCGGGCGAAGGCCTGGAACAACGCCAGGTTCAGGCCCAGTCCGGCTCCGGCCG
>DAIOWL010000106.1:0-8088 GCA_036758545.1 Streptosporangiaceae bacterium
CCGGTCACCCTGGCCGAGCTGGTGGTCACGGCCAAGGAATGCGAGGCCGCCGGGGCGGCGGTCATCCACGTGCACATCAGGGACGACGCGGCCCGGCCCACGCTGGACGTCGGCAGGCTCGCCGACACGGTGGCCGCGCTGCGCGAGGGCACCGGCCTCATCGTCCAGCTGTCCACCGGCGGCGCGGTGACCGACAGCTTCGCCAGCCGGCTCGCGGTCCTGGACGCCGCGCCGGACGCCTGCTCGCTGACCTGCGGCACGGTCAACTTCGGCGACGACGTGTTCAGCAACCCGTGGCCGTTCATCAAGGACCTCTACCAGCTGACCAAGGAGCGCCAGGTCGTCCCCGAGTTCGAGCTGTTCGACCTGGGTCACATCGCGACCTTGCACCGGCTGCTGGCCGAGTTCGGCCCGCCGGCCGGCGGCCACGTGCACTGCGACCTGGTGATGGGCGTCCCCGGCGGCATGCCGGGCGACGTGGCCACGCTGGCCGCCGCGGTGGCGGCGCTGCCCGACGGCGCGAGCTGGTCCGCTACGGGCATCGGACGGACCACGCTCCCGGTGATGCTCGGCGCCCTCGGCGCCGGCGGTCACCTGCGCGTCGGCATGGAGGACACGCTGACTTTCTCCCGCGGCCGCCCCGTCGCCCGCAACGCCGAACTGGTCGAGCGCGCCGCCGACCTGGCCCGCCTCGCCCAGCGCCCCCCCATGCCCCCCGCCGAAGCGCGCACCTTCCTAGCCATCCCCACCCGCAACAGCTAAGGTGCTTGCTGGAGCGTTTGCAGTTGCAAGCACCAGGGGTAGAATGGGCGCATGCGTAACGTGAATGTCAACTCCATCGGTGAGTACATCCGGGAGCAGCGGGAGCAGGCCAAGATCTCCATGCGCCAGCTGGCCCAGTCGGCCGGGGTGTCCAACCCCTACCTGAGCCAGATCGAGCGCGGCCTGCGCAAGCCGAGCGCGGACATCCTGCAGCAGATCGCCAAGGGGCTCCGCATCTCCGCGGAGGCGCTCTACGTTCAGGCCGGGATCCTGGAAGACCGGCCGGCCGACTCCGGCGTGCGGTCCGCACTGCTGGCGGACTCGCAGCTCTCCGAACGGCAGAAGCAGGTGCTGGTCGAGATCTACGAGTCGTTCCGGCGGGAGAACGCGGCGGACACGAAGACCGAAGCCGATATGGAAGCGGACGGCCCGGCCGAGCTGACCGTGGGCTCGCCCGGTGCGGAGGCCGAGGTGCTCGAAGCCGCCCTCGCCGCGGAAGCGGAGGCAGAGGCAGAGGCAAAAGCAGAGGCCGAGGCAAAAGCAGGAGCCAAAGCGGGAGCGCAACCGGCGGGCAACGCGCAGACTGTGTCCAGGAACAGACCAGACAGTGCCTCCGATTAGGTAGCGTGATCTCGTGTTCGGTTCGTATACCCCGCTGACCTACTTCTTCCTCGCCCTGGGCCTGGCGGCGTTCGTCGTCGAGGCGTGGGCCTTCATCGACGCCATCACCCGGCCGAGCCAGGCCTTCGTGGCGGCCGGCAAGCTGACCAAGCCGCTGTGGCTGATCATTACCGGCGTAGCCGCCGTGATCGGGCTGGCCGGGGCGGTGTACGGCGTGGGCCCGACCTCGATCCTGCCGGTCGTGGCGTTCGTCGCGGCGGCGGTCTACCTGGCCGACGTACGCCCCAAGGTGCGCAGCTTCCCCAAGAACCGGAGCGGCACCAGCTCGGGCCCCTACGGCCCCTGGTAAGCCAAACCGGGTAAGACCAACCTGGTGAGACGAACCAGGTAAGACAAGCCTCAGACGACCAGCAGCGTGACCGGTGCGGCCACCAGCAGGGCAGCGGCCAGGCAGACGGCCATGACCGCGACGGTGGGCAGCGGCCTGGCGGGCTGAAGCAGCCGGGTGACCCGCGCGGCCACCTCGCCCTCAGAGCCCTCGGCTACGGCGAGCGCGCCCGCGGGCGCCGGGCACGTCCCGGCGGTGCCGAACCGCACCAGGGCAGAGACCAGCTCGCGCGCCGGGCCCCCGCGCAGCGCGCGGTCGTCGGCCAGCATCTCGACCAGGAGCGCCACTGAGCGCTGCGCACCGGTGCAGGTGGCGGACTTGGGGAAGGCGCGCCGCAGCGCGGTGAACGGCAGCAGGACCAGGTCGTGACGCTCCCGCAGGTGGGCCCGCTCGTGCGCCAGCACGGCGGCCAGCTCGCCGCGGCCGAGCAGTTCGAGGGCGCCGACGCTGACCACGATCCGGGACCGGGACCGCAGCCCCGGCAGGCAGTAGGCGGCCGCGCTCGGGTAGTCCACCACGAGCGCGCCGGGCACCTTCGGGTCGCCGTGGGCGAGCAGGGTGAGCAGCGCCCGCTGCCGCCGCCTGGCCTGCAGCGCCGCGATCGACGCGGCGAGCAGCACCCAGCACAGCGAGGCGAGCAGCACCAGCCCGGCCGCCAGGCAGGTCAGCCGGACCGCGACCAGGACCAGCGGCGCTCCGTCCGCCTGGCTGAGGCCGAACAACCTGGCCAGGCTGAACAGTTCGCCGTCGCGCAGCAGCCCGGCCGCGCGCAGCACGGACAGCACCAGGCCGCCCTGGCTGGCCGGCAGGGCTAGCCCGAGCAGCGTGCCGACGGCGGCTAGACCCGAGGCCAGGCCCAGGGCCTGCCACAGCAGGATGGCCGCGGCCGGGCACCGCCGCGGCCAGCTGGCTCGGGGCAGGGCAGAAGCGCCGAGTGCGCTTCCGATGGCAACTACGGCGAGCAGCGCCGCGTCTTCAATTCCCGTCATCTCCCTCGCCGCTACCTTCGATCACTTCCAGGGCGTCGCGAAGCACCTCGGCTTCGACGCCCGTTACGGACTGTGCGAACCGGGTCAGTGCTGCCGTCCGGTCACCGGTCTGGTCCAGCGCGGTCAGCATGAGCTCGGTTACGTAGGTCTCGCGGGTAGCGGCGGGGCAGTAACGCCAGGCGCGCCCATCGCGCTCCCGCCTGGCGAAGCCCTTTTTCGCGAGCCTGTCGAGCACCGTCATGACGGTGGTGTGAGCTAGATTACGCTCGGTCAGCCTAGCACTGACCTCGCGCACGGTGAGGGACGTATCCGTATCCCAGAGCACGTCCATGATGGCACGCTCAAGTTCACCCAACCGGTTCACGGTCGTCAATGTACCCCCAATGCGGCTAATCCAATACGAAGACCGTCACGCCAATCACTGCCGTCACCGGTCGGGGTCGGCGAAGCGCGCGAACGCCTGCAGGTTGGCCAGGCTCTCGCCGCGCTTGACCCGCCAGGCCCACTCCCGCCGGATGGCCGAACCGAAGCCGAGCTCGAGCGCCGCGTCGAAGTTCTCGTCGGAGTAGCTGAGCACGCAGCCCAGCAGCCGGTCGATGTCGTCGGCGGAGACCGAGGACAGCGGCAGCCGCCCGGTCAGGTACACGTCGCCCATCTCGTCCAGGGTGAAGTGCACGCCATACATGCGACCGTTGCGCTCTAGCAGGAAGCGGTAGAAGGCCTCGTGGTTCTCGTCCGGCTGGCGGCAGAAGAAGGCCTCCACGCCCAGGCTGTGCTCGCCCACGACCAGCCAGGTCATGGTGGCCAGCTTGTGCTGCCCCTCGAGCTTGACCAGGAACGCCCCGGGCCGCGGCTGCTCGAACCCCAGCTCCAGCGACCGCAGCGTCTCCTCGATGACACCCGCGGCATCCGAACTCACGCGCGCACCCCGGCCCGCAAGCCGGCCGCATCGACAGAAACAGAACCAGCAGAACCAGCAGAAGCCATGGCCCCGGTATACACCTCGATCAGCCGGTCCGCCGTCGCGGGCCAGCCGAACCCGGACGCGTGCGCCACCGCCCCCCGCGACAGCGACGCCAGCCACCGGGGCGACAGGACCAGGTCACGCAGCACAGAAGCCCACACCGAGGGGTCGTGCCCTTCCACCAGTACCCCGGACAAGCCGTCCCGCACCGCGGTGCGCAGCCCGCCCACGGCGGCCGCCGCCACCGGCGTGCCGCAGGCCTGAGCCTCGAGCGCCACCAGGCCGAACGATTCCGAGTGTGACGGCACCAGCACCAGCGTGGCGGCCCGGTACCAGTCGGCCAGGTCGCGGTGCGGGCACGGCGGCTCGAACCGTACCCGGCCGGCCAGCCCGAGCTCGCCGGCCAGCCCGTCGAGCCGCCCGGGCGCGCCCACCTCGGACCCGCTCGGGCCGCCGACGAACACCACCACCAGCCGTTCGGCCAGTTCCGGCGCCAGGCGCAGCAGCGACGCCGCGGCGCGCAGCACCACGTCGGGGCCCTTCAGCGGCTGGATCCGGCCCGCGAACACCAGCACGATCGCGTCGGCAGCCAGCCCCAGCCGCCGCCGGACGCCGGCGACAGAAGCACCAGAAGCGCCAGGCCGGAACACCGACAGGTCCACCCCTGGCGACACCGTCTTCACCCGCGACGGCGTGGCGCCGTACAGCTCGACCAGCTGCCTCGCCTCGTCCTCGGTGTTCGCGACCAGCCGGTCGGCGGCCGCCACGACCTCGTCCTCGCCCCGGATCCTGACCGCGGGCTCGGCGCAGTCGCCACTGGCCAGGGCCAGGTTCTTGACCTTGCCGAGGGTGTGCATCGATTGCACCAGCGGCACGCGCCAGCGGGACGCGGCCACGGCCCCGACCTGGCCGGACAGCCAGTAGTGCGCGTGCACCAGGTCGTACCGGCCGGGCGCGAAGTCGGCCTCGGTGCGCAGCACGCCGAACGTGAACGGGCAGATCTGCCCGGGCAGCGAGTTCTTGTCGAGTTCCTCGAACGGCCCGGCCACCAGGTTCCTGACCAGCACCCCGGGTGCGAGCTCCAGCACGGGCGGGGTGTCCCGGCAGACCGCGCGGGTGAAGATCTCCACCTCGATACCGCGCCGGGCCAGCTGCCTGGCCACCTCGACCACGTAGACGTTGAGCCCGCCGGCGTCGCCGGTGCCCGGCTGGTCGAGCGGGGAGGTGTGCAGGCTAATAGTCGCGATTCGCCGGGGGGCGCCCCGGTCACGGGCGCGACTCAGCTCGGGCTGCACGTCATGACCAACCGTGGCGAGTGGCCGCCTGTTCCCACGCTAGGCTTGCCTCACATGAGGACGCTGGTGCTGCTCCGTCACGGCGAGAGCGAATGGAACTCCAAGGGCCTGTTCACCGGGTGGGTGGACGTGGGGCTCTCGGCCGCCGGGGCGCAGGAAGCTGCTAACGGGGGCAAGCTGCTGGCCCGTTCGGGCCTCAAGCCGAGCGTCGTGCACACCTCGGTGCTAACCCGGGCCATCCAGACCGCCAACCTCGCCCTGGAGGAAGCCGGGCTGCTCTGGCTCCCGGTCAAGCGGTCCTGGCGGCTGAACGAGCGGCACTACGGCGCGCTGCAGGGCAAGGACAAGGCCAGGACCAGGCAGGAGTTCGGCGAGGAGCAGTTCATGCTGTGGCGCCGCTCCTACGACGTGCCGCCGCCGCCGATCGCCGACGACGACCAGTACTCCCAGGCCGGCGACGTCAGGTACGCGGACCTGCCGCCGGAGGCCAGGCCGCGGACCGAGTGCCTGAAGGACGTCATGGTGCGGATGCTGCCCTACTGGTACGACGCGGTGGTGCCGGACCTGGGCCAGGACGGAACGGTGCTGGTCGTGGCGCACGGCAACTCGCTGCGCGCACTGGTCAAGCACCTGGACGGGATCAGCGACGACGACATCGCGGCACTGAACATCCCGACCGGCATCCCGCTGGTCTACCAGCTGGACGACGCGTTCCGGCCGGTGACCAAGGGCGGCAGCTACCTCGACCCGGAGGCCGCCGCGGAGGCGGCCGAGGCGGTCAGGAATCAAGGTCGATAACCGGTAAATCCGGCATTAAGGGATGTTTACGGCGCGGTGAACAACCCTCGAATATCGCCCAGGTGACCCCCTCGCGCTGTTGCCCGCGCCTGTCTACCGCATACCATGAGGCATGTGAGTCTTCACTGGTCATCGCCATGGCCTGCGGCGATAACGGAGGCTGCGTGGCGATAAGAGCCAGGGCGCCGGGCGCCGGCGCCAGCACGCGGCAGGCCCGCGGCACGCGGCTACGGGCCGCCCAGCAGCCGGCCAGGCTGCCGCCGGGCATTGCGTCGGTTCTCTCCGTGCTCTCCTCCTCCGCCGTGGTCCTCGACAGCAACGACAGGGTGCTGCGGGCGAGCGCGGCAGCCCGGGCGTTCGGTCTGGTCAAGGGCGATCGCCTGATGGTGACCGAACTGGCCGCGCTGGCCCGCCAGGTGCGCCGGGACGGCGAGATCCGCGAGGGCGAGTTCGAGGTCCCGGTGCCCAGGCTCGGCGGCCGGACGACCAGCTTCGCGGTCCGGGTGGCGCCGCTCGGCGCCGCCATCGGCGGCGGCGGGCTCGTCCTGCTGCTGGCCGAGGACCAGACCGAGAGCCGGCGGGTCGACGAGGTGAAGCGCGACTTCGTCGCCAACACCAGCCACGAGCTCAAGACCCCGGTCGGCGCGCTGGCCCTGCTGGCCGAGACGATCGAGGACGCCGCCGACGACGCCGAGGCGGTCCGCCGGTTCGCCAGCAAGATGCGCCAGGAGGCGCAGCGGCTGACCAACCTGGTGCAGGACCTGATCACGCTGTCCCGGATCCAGGCGGTCGAGCCGGTGCCCGACCCACGGCCGGTCGCGCTGGACACGGTGGTGGCCGAGGCGGTGGATCGCTGCCGGATGCGGGCGAACGCGCGCGGCATCACGCTCGCCTCGGTCGGCAGCCGCGGCCTGTCTGTCCTGGGCGACGAGGACCTGCTCGTCACCGCGCTGCGGAACCTGCTGGAGAACGCGGTCGCCTACAGCCCGGAGAAGACCCGGGTGGTCATCACCACCAGGAAGACCCCCGAAGGCCACGCCGAGCTCAGCGTGGCCGACCAGGGCATCGGCATCCCAGAGCGCGACCTGGAGCGGATCTTCGAGCGCTTCTACCGGGTCGACCCGGCGCGGTCGCGCGCGACCGGGGGCACCGGCCTCGGGCTGGCCATCGTCAAGCACGTGATGGCGGCCCACAACGGCAAGGTGACCGTGCGCAGCGTCGAGGGCGCCGGATCCACCTTCACGCTGTACATCCCGCTGCGGAGCGACCATGCCAGCACCGGTGCTGCGTGAGCTTCCCTAGGTCCCAGGAGTTCTAGGAGGAATCAGTGACACGCGTGCTGGTTGTTGAGGACGAGGACTCGTTCAGCGACGCCATCTCGTACCTGCTGCGCAAGGAGGGCTTCGAGGTCGCGGTCTGCTCGACCGGACCCGACGCATTGGAGACCTTCGACCGGACCGGCGCCGACCTGGTCCTGCTCGACCTGATGCTGCCGGGGCTGCCGGGCAGCGAGGTGTGCCGGTCGCTGCGCGAGAAGTCCAACGTGCCGGTGATCATGCTGACCGCCAAGGACAGCGAGATCGACAAGGTGGTCGGGCTGGAACTCGGCGCCGACGACTACGTGACCAAGCCGTTCTCCTCGCGTGAGCTGGTCGCCCGGATGCGCGCCGTGCTCCGTCGCCGCGGCGACGCCGACGAGGCGGCCGAGACGGCGCTGGAGTCGGGCCCGGTGCGGATGGACGTGGACCGGCACGTGGTCACCGTCCGGGGCGGCACGGTGCAGCTCCCGCTGAAGGAGTTCGAGCTGCTCCAGGTGCTGCTGCGCAACGCGGACCGGGTGCTGACCAGGATGCAGCTCATCGACCGGGTCTGGGGCGCCGACTACGTGGGCGACACCAAGACGCTGGACGTGCACATCAAGCGGCTCCGGGCCAAGGTCGAGCTGGACCCGGCGCGGCCGCAGCACATCGTGACCGTGCGCGGGCTGGGGTACAAGTTCGAGTCGGCCGCCTGACCCGCCACCAATTATCCCGAACGGGCCTGGCCGGGAGTCCTGGTCACGGCGAGGGCGTGGCCGTGGACGGGGTGCCCTTGACGGACGCCGACGCCGAGCCGGACGGGCCGGGTCGGACCACCGTACTGCTCGGCTTGGGCTTGGCCGTCGGCGACGGGCTCGGCGGCGGGGAGTACGTCGCGTACTCGTAGGCCCTCGGCTCGACCGGCACGGTCATGGCGATCGTGCCCGCCTCGGCGAAGGTCAGGTTGAGCTTG
>DAIOWL010000106.1:8188-10329 GCA_036758545.1 Streptosporangiaceae bacterium
GACCGGCACGGTCATGGCGATCGTGCCCGCCTCGGCGAAGGTCAGGTTGAGCTTGACCAGGTCGCCGCCCTGGAGCGGGTTGGCCAGCCCGGCCAGCACCATCTGGGGTACCGGCCCGGTCAGGTCGACCGGCACCGCGGCCGGCACGCGGACCGATCCGCCGGCGATCTGCACGGCGGACGCGGTGCCCGGCGCGCTGGCCGAGACCAGCTTGTCCCCGTCCTGCGCGGTGATCGAGAGGAAGACGCCGACCCGGCCGCCGGCCACCGCCGGGCCGTTGAGGGGAGGGCCGAGCACGAACGCGTTGGAGATCGAGACGCCGTTCTTCATCGCGTAGGCGCCGAAGGCGGCCGGGTGGTACTCGAGCGTGGGCGCGTTGTAGCCGGCCTCGCAGCCGGCCAGCGCCGGCACCAGCACGGCCAGCGCGCCGAACAGCATGCGGTGCTTCCAGCGCGTCACGATAACCCCCTCCTCGGTTCACTCCCGTCGGACGGAAGGCCATCGTAGCGGTGCCGCCCGCCGGGCTTAACGCGGGGGACCGGGTGAGCTCGGAAGCGGCGTGCCAACGCTCGGCCTGGGCTTGCTCGACGAGGCCGACCGGCGGGAGGGCTGACTCGCCCGGGTCGCGGACACGCTGGTCACGAACGGGCGCACCGGAGCCGCGGGCGTGCTCTTCGGGCCCAGCGAGACACCGGGGAGCGAGGTGGTGCTGGGGCTGGATGTCCCCCGGTCGGCGGGCGGGGTGGCCGGGCTGAACGTGGCCACCGACAGCATCGCCCCCGCGACCAGGCACACGGCCAGGATGCTGGCCAGCAGCGGCATGACGCTTCCGTGCGCGGCGAAGGGCGCGAACGGCCCGGCGAGCCGGCGCAGCCGGTTCCGGCGGCGCTGGGCGCGCAGTTCCCGGTGGTAGGCCAGCACGTCACGATCGAGCTCACGCGCGTCATCCGGGATCTGGATGTCGAGCGGTGGCTCGTCCCATCCCGATCCGCCGCCAGGATTCACCGTCACCTCCGGCGCGAATTGCGTCCTGCTGCCATCAGTATGACCAGTATGACTCCCGGGCGCGCACCACGCCTCATTCGGTAAGATGCCAGGCCCATTTCACCGGCTCGGGTAGACTGGGAACAACGCAGTAAGCCCTCTAGTGGCGGTGCCAGGGTCGGCACGGCCAGCTGAACGGTGTGGGTGCGGGCTAGCGATAGCCGTACTGACCTGCATATTTACCCCCATGGGCGTTTTATCGGCACCGCCCGACGTGGTAAGATGGTCTTCAGCGGAAGGGGTACTTGCCACATGTCTTTCAAGGTCGGCGATACCGTCGTCTATCCCCATCACGGGGCTGCTCGCATCGAAGCGGTCGAGACTCGCACCATCAAGGGCGAGGATAGAACTTATCTGGTCCTCAAGGTCGACAAGGGCGACCTGACCGTACGCGTCCCCGCGGACAATGCCGAGCTGGTAGGCGTGCGTGATGTCGTGGGCGCCGAGGGGCTCGAGCGGGTGTTCGAGGTACTCCGGGCGCCGCACACCGAGGAGCCGACCAACTGGTCCAGGCGGTACAAGGCCAACCTGGAGAAGCTCGCTTCCGGTGACGTGAACAAGGTCGCCGAGGTCGTTCGGGACCTGTGGCGGCGGGACAGGGAACGCGGCCTGTCCGCGGGCGAGAAGCGCATGCTCGCCAAGGCGCGGCAGATCCTGGTCAGCGAGCTGGCCCTGGCCGAGAAGACCAATGAGGACAAGGCCGAGGCCCTGCTCGACGAGGTTCTCGCCACCTAGTGCCTGGTTCTGTTCCCCGCGTGGGGATCGGAGTTGACGTACACCCGCTGACCAGCTCGCGTGAGCTGTACCTGGCTGGCCTGCTGTGGCCGGGCGAGGCGGGCCTGGACGGCCATTCGGACGGAGACGTCGCGTCGCACGCCATCTGTACCGCGCTGCTGTCCGCGGCCGGGCTCGGCGATCTCGGCGCGAACTTCGGCACCTCCCGGCCCGAGTGGGCGGGGGCGTCCGGCGTCGCGCTGCTGCGCGAGACGTTCCGGCTGATCAGCGAGGCCGGCTTCGTCATCGGCAACGTCGTGGTGCAGGTGATCGGCAACCGGCCGCGCGTCGCTCCCCGGCGGGCCGAAGCCGAGAAGGTGCTG
>DAIOWL010000106.1:10429-11996 GCA_036758545.1 Streptosporangiaceae bacterium
GTGACGTTGCACCTTCATGACACCCTCGCGCGCGCGGTGCGCGAGTTCACGCCGCTCACGCCGGGCCGGGTGTCGGTGTACCTGTGCGGCGCCACCGTGCAGGCGCCGCCGCACATCGGCCACCTGCGTTCGGCCGTGGTCTTCGACGTGCTGATCCGCTGGCTCGAGGCGTCCGGGTACCAGGTCACCTTCTGCCGCAACGTCACCGACGTGGAGGACAAGATCCTGCGGACCGCGCAGGCCGAGGGCGTTCCGCCGTGGATCGTGGCCGAACGCAACCAGCGCGCGTTCACCTGGGCCTACGACGCGCTCGGCTGCCGGCCGCCGGACGTCGAGCCGCGGGCCACCGGGCACATCCCGGAGATGATCGTGCTGATCCGGCGGCTGATCGAGAGCGGCCACGCCTACGCCGGCGGCGGCGACGTGTACTTCGACGTGCACTCCTACCCCGGGTACGGAGCCCTGTCCGGGCAGCGGCTGGACGCGATGCGGCCCGCCGAGGACGCCGACGACACCGGGACCAAGCACGACCCGCGCGACTTCACCCTGTGGAAGGGCGCCAAGCCGGGCGAGCCGTCCTGGGAGACCCCGTGGGGGCCGGGCCGCCCCGGCTGGCACCTGGAGTGCTCGGCCATGTCCACCAAGTACCTCGGGTCCACCTTCGACATCCACGGCGGCGGGATGGACCTGATCTTCCCGCACCACGAGAACGAGATCGCCCAGTCCCGCGCGGCCGGCGACGGCTTCGCCCGGTACTGGATGCACAACGGGCTGCTCGGGCTGGCCGGGGAGAAAATGAGCAAGTCCCTGGGCAACTCGCTGCTCGTCACCGACGTGCTGAGCCGGGTGCGGGCCCCCGAGCTGCGCTACTACCTGGTCCAGGCGCACTACCGCTCGCTGCTGGAGTACTCCGAGGAAGCGCTGGAGGAGGCGGCCGCCGCCTACCAGCGGATCGAGCGGTTCGTGCTGCGGGCCAGCGAGGTGCTGATGGGCGCCACCGACGACGACGGGGGGCCCGGGCTGCCGGTGTCGTTCCGTTCGGCCATGGACGACGATCTCGCCGTCCCGGCGGCGCTGGCCGCCGTGCACGCCAGCATCAGGGACGGCAACCAGGCGCTGGCCGCCGCGGACAAGCCGGGCGTCCGGGCCAGCCTGGTCCAGGCCCGCGCCATGCTGGACGTGCTCGGCCTGGACCCGCTCGCGCCGCCGTGGGCCGATACGGCCGGCTCGGCCGGACCCGGCGCCGGCGACCGGCTGCGCGACGTGCTCGGCTCACTGGTACGGCTGACCCTGCAGCAGCGAGACGCGGCCAGGGCCCGCCGCGACTACGCTACCGCCGACGCGATCAGGGACGGCCTGGACGAGATCGGCATCCAGGTCGAGGACACCCCAGAAGGCCCGCGATGGGAGCTGAAGCGGTGAGCACGAGTTCTGGTGGGTCGGGCCGTTCCGGCTCGGGGAAGACCAAGAAGGGCAAGCCCCGCCCGGGCACCGGCGGCTACGGCCGCCGCGCGCTCGAGGGCAAGGGGCCGACCCCGCCCGCCGTCATGCGCCCCGGCCACCCCGC
>DAIOWL010000107.1:0-6144 GCA_036758545.1 Streptosporangiaceae bacterium
GAGCTTGACTACGTGATCAACGACTCGGGGGCCAGCGTGCTGTTCGCCGGGGCCGAGCTGCTGCCCGCGGTCGAGGCCATCAGGGACAAGCTGCCCGGCGTCACCGACGTGATCACTGTAGGCGGGCCTGGTGACGGCTACGAGGCGTTCCTGGCTACCGCCCGGCCCGCCGGCCGGGGCCGCGACGTGACCGCGGAGGACCTGTGGCTGGTGATGTACAGCTCCGGCACGACCGGGCGGCCGAAGGGCGTGATGCTGTCGCACCGCAACATCGTCGAGCACACTCAGAACGCGGTCCCGCTGGCGCCGATGGGCCCGGGTGACCGCAACCTGGTCGCGATGCCGCTGTTCCACGTCGGCGGCACCGGCTATGCGCTGTTCGGCATCTACGCGGGGGCGCCGAGCACGTTCACCCGCGAGCCCGACCCGGCGTCGCTGCTGGCGGCGTTCGCCGCCGGGGCCACCCACGCGTTCCTGGTGCCGGCGGTGGTGTCCGCGCTGCTCGTGGCCGGCGAGAAGGCCATCACCGCACTGAGCGGGCTGAAGTACCTGCTCTACGGGGCTGCGCCGATGCCGCTCGCGATGCTGCGCCAGGCGCTCGCGGCGTGGCCCGGGCTGAACTTCGTCCAGGTCTACGGCCAGACCGAACTGGCCGGCGTGATCAGCGCCCTGTCCCCGCAGGCACACCGGGACGCCTCCCGGCCGGACCGGCTCCTCTCGGCGGGCACCTTGCTGCGCGGCGCCGAGATGCGCGTGGTGGACCCGGCCACCGGCCGGGATGTCACCGCGGGTCAGCCGGGTGAGTTCTGGTTCCGGTCGGCGCAGCGGATGATGGGCTACCTGAACCAGCCGGCCGACACCGCCGAGGCGATCACCGAAGGGGGCTGGCTTCGCAGCGGCGACATCGGGCACGTCGATGACGGCGGGTACCTGTTCGTCTCCGACCGGGTCAAGGACATGATCATCACCGGCGGGGAGAACGTCTACTCACCCGAGGTCGAGCAGGTCGTGGCCGAGCACCCGGCCGTGGCCGAGGTCGCGGTCATCGGCGTTCCCGACGACCGGTGGGGCGAGGCCATCAAGGCGGTGATCGCGCTGCGGCCCGGGCAGCAGGCGACCGGGCCGGAGATCATCGGCTTCGCCCGGGAACGCCTGGCTCACTACAAGTGCCCGAGCACCGTCGACGTCATCGACGCGCTGCCGCGCAACCCCAGCGGGAAGATCCTCAAGCGCACGCTGCGCGCCCCGTACTGGGAGGGGCGCGACCGGCAGATCTGACTAACCGGACGAGCCGGCTTCGCCGAGATAGCTGGCCGCGAGCAGCGCACCGTCCTTGCTCAGCTGCCCGGCGCTGCCGGTGGCCGCCAGTTCGCCGTGGGACAGGATGTAGCCGCGATCGGCGATCTTCAGCGCCAGGTGCACGTGCTGCTCTACCAGGAGCACGCCGGTGCCGTTGCTGGTCGCGGCGGCCCGGACGGCCGGCAGCAGCCGGTCCACGATCACCGGGGCCAGACCCAGGCTCATCTCGTCGAGCATGAGCAGCTTCGGCCTGCGGCTGAGGGCCCGCGCGAGCGCCAGCATCTGCTGCTCGCCGCCGGACAGCAGGCCGGCCTTGCGCCCGCGCAGCTCGCGCAGCGCCGGGAAGTGGTCGAACGCGGCATCCAGCTCGGCCGGGCCGAACAAGCCGTCCAGCCGGAAATGCTCGGCCACCGTCAGGCCGAAGAAGATCCCGCGATCGTGCGGGACGTGCGCGAGGCCGAGCCGCGCCCGCGCGGTCGCGGAGACACCCGCGAGATCCTGGCCGTCCAGGCGGACTGCGCCGCCGACGGGCTTCAGCAGCCCGGAAATCGCCCGCAGCGTGGTGGTCTTGCCGGCGCCGTTGGCGCCGAGAAGCGCCACGACCTCGCCGCGTCCCACGGTCAGCGTCAGATCGCGCACGACCGGCGCTCGGTAATAGGCGACGCTCAGCCGGTCGAGTTCGAGAACGGTATCGCCTCGGCTGGCTGCCATCCGCCCACCCACCTTCGCCGGCCGCCGTCAGCACGCTTATCTGGCACGACCGCCACTAGCTTCCACCACCGCGGGTTTCCCGGCATTGGCGTCCACGCCAACTTGCCCGCCGCGAATATGTGCCCTCCGCACACTTGACGCGATCGTGACCTGGATTGTCAACAAAATAGTTGACGAGAGCGAGCCGTCGGTTTTTCCTGATGAAATAGTTTCCTGCAGGTTCCCGATGCCCTCCGGAGAATGCGATGGAGCAAGCTTCTGCCACGCATGCCAAAAGCCCGATCCGGCCCGGGGAACCGCCTTTCTAGGCGGACGATCCCAGGCCCGCGGCCCGGGCGCTAGTGGCGAATCTGGGAGCACCAGGCGTTCCCTGGGGGCAAGAAAACGGCTCGGTCATCGGCGATGTCGTGACGATTTACCCACCAGGAGGAACCACCGTGCGAAGACACAACAGACTCGGCCTGGCCGGCTTCGCCGCGGTCGCCGCAGCGGTGCTGGCGGCGGCGGGCTGCGGCAGCAGTTCGAGTTCCAGCTCAGCGGCTGGCACTGCGACGAGCGCGGCGCCAGCCAGCAGCCTTCCGGCCAGCACGGGCACCGGGGGCCAGGGCGCCCAGTCCGTCACCAACTACCTGACCTACACCGGCGGCAAGGCCGGCCCGGCGGACAAGTCGCTGCCGCCGGTCTACATCGGCTACGTCAACCAGCAGGGCGGCCCGACGGCCGTTGGCCTGCTGGCCACCGCCGGCGCGCAGATGGCGGTCAACTACGCCAACGCCGAGCTCGGCGGCGTCGGCGGCCACCCGATCCAGCTTGTCACCTGCTTCATCGCCTCGGCTGAGGAAGAGGGCACGGTCTGCGCGCAGAAGTTCCTCGCCAACAAGAAGGTGAACGTGATCGAGCTGGGTGGCGTGGCGATCGGCGTGCAGTCGTTCTTCGGCACGCTGGGCGGCGCCAAGCCGGTCATCGATGGCGTCGCGGCGACCCCGATCGATTCCGTGCAGAAGAACGCGGTGATCTTGTTCGGAGACGCGACCCACATTCTCGCGCCGTTCGGCACGTACGCGAAGGACGTCCTGCACGCCAAGACCGCGGCGCTCGTCTACCCGTCAGACAACGCCGGCATCGCCGTGGGCGCCGCGGCGATCAAGGCCGGCCTGGTGGCGGCCGGGATCTCGGTCAAGGCGGTCGGTTACCCCGAGACCCAGACGGACCTGACCTCGGTGCTCACCGCGGCGGGCGCGCAGACGGCCGACATGGTGATCCCGTACAGCGACACCGCCGGCTGCGTGAACCTCGCCAAGAGCCTCAAGACGCTCGGCATCACCGATACGAAGAAGATCGTCTCGGCGCCGCTGTGCCTGAACGGGCAGGTCATCAAGGGCCTCGGCGACTTCCCGCACTGGACATACTCGATCGCGAGCTCGCTGTTCGGCGACCCGTCCGACCCGGGCATGCCGGCCTACGAGGCGGTGGCGAAGAAGTACTCCACCGAGGCGAACGCGCCCGACCCGTGGAACATCGTCAACTTCGGCCAGACGCTGACGACCATCAAGATCATGAACGAGGTCGGTTACGCGGGCCTGTCCCCGTCGGCGATACTGGCCAAGGCAAAGGCGTTCACCGGACCGCAGGCGCTCGGCGCCCCCGCGCTCGACTGCGGCAAGTACTCCAACGCGCCGGGGGTGTGCAACGACCGTATCCAGTTCTTCGAGTACACGGGCGGCGTGACTAGCGGCAAGCCCAACTGGCTCAAGGCGGCCGGCTGGCTGCAGCCACCAGCCTGACACGTCCCGATCCCCGGCCCTGGCAAGGAATGACCGGTGCAACAGATCCTGCTGTTCATCCTGCTCGGACTCGGTTCCGGCGCGCTGATCGCCGGCATCGCGCTCGCGGTAGTACTGACCTACCGAGGGTCGGGGATCATCAACCTCTCCACCGGCGCCATCGCGATGCTCGGTGGCTACGCCTTCTGGGCGCTGAACGCCGGAAAGCTCGCCACGCTGCCGACCGCCGTGGCGCTGCCGCTCAGCCTGCTGTTCGTCCTCGCGGTCGGCGCGATCACCGAGTTCGCCGTCTACCGGCCGCTGCGCAACTCCTCGCCGCTAGCCAAGCTCGTCTCCTCGCTCGGCGTGCTGCTCATCGCGCAGTCGGCGATGATCCTGGCCTTCGGCGTCACCCCGCAGCCGGAACCCGGCATCCTGCCGACCAGCGTCGTGCACATCTTCGGCGCGGTGGTCCCGGTCAACCGGTTCATCCTCACCGGCCTGGTGATCGTGGCCGCCGCCGGGCTGGCCGCGCTGTACAAGTGGACCCGGTTCGGGCTCGCCACCCGGGCCGTCGCGGAGAACGAGGCCGCGGCGATGCTCAGCGGCCTGTCGCCGAACATCATCTCGCTGACCAACACGCTGCTCGCGTCCCTGCTGGCCGGGGCGCTCGGCATCCTGGCCGCCTCGATCACCCAGCTTGACCCGAGCACGCTGCCGCTGCAGATCATCCCGGCGCTGGCCGCCGCGCTGATCGCCTCGTTCACCTCGTTCGGCATCGCGGCTGGCGCCAGCTTCGGCATCGCCATCATGTACTCGCTGCTCCAGTACGCGTCGGCCCAGTCGTGGTTCCCGCAGTCCGGCGGCGTCTCGCTGCCCGGCGTCACCGACCTGCTGGCGTTTCTCATCATCGTCGTCGTGCTGTTCTGGCGCGGGTCGCGCATTCCCGGCCGCGGCGAGATCGTCGAGCGGAGGCTGCCCGAGGCGCCCCGCCCGCAGCACCTGGTCCGCGCCGGGCTGATCTGCGCGGTCGGTGGCGCGGTGCTGCTGGTCGTGTTCCCGTTCGACTTCCGCGAGGCGCTGATCAATACGCTGATCGGCGCGCTGATGGCGCTGTCGCTCGTGGTGGTCACCGGTTTTGTCGGCCAGATCTCGGTCATCCAGCTGGCGCTGGCCGGCGCCGCCGGATTCACGATCTCGCACATGGCGGTCAATTTCGGGATCACGTTCCCGGTAGCGGCGCTGGCGGGCATCGTGGTCGCGGTGATCATCGGCCTGGTCACCGCGGTATCCGCGGTCCGGGTCCGCGGCGTGAGCCTGTCCGTCGTCACGCTCGCCGGCGCCGTCGCCATCGAGAACTTCGGCTTCGTCAACAGCACCTGGGGCGGCGGCCTGGCCGGCTCGCCGGTGCCCGAGCCGAATTGGTTCGGGCTCGATCTCGGCCCGAACGGCCCGTTCCGCGGCATCGACGGCAACCAGCCCAGCCCGGTCTTCGGCTGGGTCACGCTGATCTGCTGCGTGCTCGTGTGCGTCGGGGTGGGCTACATCCGGCGCGGCACGCTCGGGCAGCGGATGCTCGCGGTGCGCTCCAACGAGCGCGCGGCCGCCGCCGCGGCGATCAACCCGCGCACGGTGAAGCTCTACGCGTTCGGCATCGCCGCGTTCATCGCCGGCGTCGGCGGCGTGCTGTACGCGTACAACTTCGGCTCCGTGAGCGCCGACCGGTTCGACGCGGTGACCGCGCTCAGCCTGATCGCGTTCGCCTACGCGGGCGGCATCACGCTCATCTCCGGCGCGGTCTTCGCTGGCCTGCTGTCCGCGCAGGCGCTGATCCCGTACGCGCTCGACAAGTGGTTCGGGCTGAACGGGAACTGGTTCCTGCTGGTCGGCGGCTTCCTGCTGATCTTCACCCTGCAGCAGAACCCAGCGGGCGTGGCCGGCGACATCTACCGGCGGATACACAAGCGATCCGTGATCCGCGCCCCGGAGACGGCCGCTGCGGTTCCCGCGCGCAGCGAACAGCGCACCGGACCAGCCGATCTCGCGAGCCGCCCCGCCGTGCTGGGCGTCACCGGCCTGTCCGTCGCGTTCGGCGGCGTGCACGCGCTGCGCGAGGTCACGGTCAAGGTGCGCGAGGGTGAGCTGGTCGGTCTTATCGGCCCGAACGGGGCGGGCAAGACCACGTTCATCGACGCCATCTCCGGCTTCGTGCGGTGTACCGGCCAGGTGGAGCTATCCGGGTCCGACATCGGGGGACTGCCGGCCTACCAGCGCGCCCGCCGCGGGCTGGGACGCACCTGGCAGAGCACGGAGCTGTTCGACGACCTCGACGTGGGCGAGAACCTGACGGTGGCGGCCAGGAACGGCTCGG
>DAIOWL010000107.1:6244-11958 GCA_036758545.1 Streptosporangiaceae bacterium
GGCCCCGGCTGCTGTGCCTGGACGAGCCCGCCGCCGGCCTGGACACGCGGGAGAGCGCCGAACTCGGCGCCCGGCTGCGCGCGCTGGCCGATCAGGGCCAGTCGATGCTGCTGATCGAGCACGACATGGGGCTCGTCCTTGGCATCTGCGACCGCGTGATCGTGCTCGAGTTCGGCCAGGTGATCGCCGAGGGCCTGCCGGACGTCGTCCGCCAGGACCCGCGAGTCATCGCCGCCTACCTCGGCGACGACGGGGCCGTCACCACCACCCTGGTGGACGAGCCGGCGGAGTGAGCGCGGAACCAGCCGCGCGGGCACCGGACATCCGGCTGCTCTGATTTGTGAGTGCAATCGGTGCTGCGATAACGACACGGATTGCACTCACACCCGATGCTCCTGTCAAACGCGGCGTCAAACACCAACCGTGTTCAGTGGCCTCATCGGAGCATCCTCGAGGCGCAGTGCGACCTCGGCTGGCGGCACGACCATCCGGATACCGCAGTCTGGGTCGAGACGCTGCGGAGGCTCGCGTCGCGATCGGGGATGAGAGAGCTCACTCTCCGCTCGCGGCGGCACGGCGCCGCGCTCGGCCGGGCGGGCGACAGCGCCGCCGCGGCCGTGCTGGCGGACGAGCTCGCCGAATACCGTTAGCCCGCGGGGCTCACGCCTGGGACAGCCACGGGTACCGCTCGGTGTCCTTGGCCGCGTAGTCCGGGTCCAGGTAGATGAAGCACCGCTGGATCTTCCAGTCGCGGATCTCGAACACGTCGCACCACCGCCCGGCCGCCCACTCGGGAACCCCGGCCCGCCAGGGGCCGTCCCGGTGCTCGCCGTGGCTGGTGCCCTCGCACACCACCGTGTCACCCGAGATCACCCAGTTGAAGTGGGAGTAGTGGTGCTGGATCGAGGTGATCGTGCCGCCGACGTCGCCGAACAGCTTGCCGATCTCCTTCTTGCCTCCTGCCAGCCCCCACTTGGGGAAGTAGACCTGCGCGTCCTCGGCGAACAGGTCCAGGATGCTGCCTCCGGTCGAGGTGACGCCACCGTTGTCGAAGGCCTTGAGGTACTCGAGCGCAACCGACTTGCGCTGCTCGTCCGTCATCGTCTGAGTGGTTAGTGCCATGGGGGCTACCATCGTCCTCGCGAGTGAACAGCCGGCTGATACTTCAGCACCCTAGCGAAGCTCATGCAGAATCGGCACTACGAAGATCCACCAGAATGCCGGGAAGGGTGCGCGATGACCGAGCTGCCGGATTATGCCGACCTGCCGCCCGCCCCGAACGGTGGCCGCTCCGGGTGGGGCCTGTTCGGCGCAGGGGACAATCTCGGCCTGGTCAACCTGATGACGCCGGAACGGATCGCGGCGGCCGCCCGGCTGGTCCGCCGCGGCCAGGTCTTCTGCCTGGACATGCCGCTCGGCAGCATCTCCCCGGCGCTGGCGACGTTCCGCGGCGCGCCGCGGCACCACATCCTGCACCAGCCCGGCACGGCCGGTTTCGACGACGTGTACGACAACTTCTACCCGCAGGCCTCCAGCCAGTGGGACTCGCTGGCCCACGTCGGCTACGCGCCGGACCAGATGTACAACGGCGCCACCGAGCAGGAGGTCCTGGCGGGCACCAGGAACACCATCGACCACTGGGCCCGGCACGGCCTGGCCGGGCGCGCCGTCCTGCTCGACGTCGAGCGGGCGATGCGGGAGGCCGGGCAGCCCTACGATCCCGGCGGCAGCTCCGCCATCGGCGTGGACGGGCTCGAACTGGCCCGACGCCAGGCCGGCGTCGAGTTCGCGCCCGGCGACATCATCCTGCTGCACACCGGTTTCGCCGCCTGGTACGTCGGGCAGCCCAGCCAGGTAAAGTTCCGGCTGCACGGCGATCCGGCCACGCCCGGCATCGAGCACAGCGAGGCGGTCTGCGAGTACCTGTGGAACAGCCACGCGACCGTCATCGCCTCGGACACCTACGGTGTCGAGGTGTTTCCCGCCGACATGAGCGCGGAGGCACGCCCGTTCGGCTTCCTGCACAACATGCTCATCGGCCAGTTCGGCATGGCCCTGGGGGAGCTGTGGTGGCTGAGTGACCTGGCCGGTGACTGTGCCGCCGACGGCGTTTACGAGATGTTCCTGGTCAGCGCGCCGCTGAACGCACCGGGCGGGATCGGCTCGCCCGCCAACGCGGTCGCCATCAAGTAGCCGGGCGCCGCAGATGCTCCTGGGCGCCGACCCGGTAGGCCTCGGCCAGCCAGGTGGCGAACTCGGCGTCCACCTCGTCCGGCCCGGACAGCCGGAACGCGTGCAGCACGTTGCGCGGGGA
Organism: Streptosporangiaceae bacterium; assembly: GCA_036758545.1. GTDB lineage: Bacteria > Actinomycetota > Actinomycetes > Streptosporangiales > Streptosporangiaceae > Palsa-504. Next base: position 8,559 of record DAIOWL010000107.1, read on the forward strand.
GAACGTCTCGACGCGCAGGAAACGAGGGCTGTCGATCTGCCGGGCCAGCACCAGGTGTCCGTTCAGCCAGTTGCGGCGCGGCATGAACGCGGCGAAGCTCATCCGGACCTGCAGGGCGATGCGCGTCTTCTCCGCCAGCACCTGGACCGGCCCGACGGCGCGGACGCAGGCCAGCGCCGCGTCGAAGGCGGCCCGGACCTGCGGGCCGGAGCGGGCGAAATGCCGCTCCAGGTCGCCCAGGGCGCCGCAGGCATGCGACTGGTTCCGGCTGGCGAAGCTCCGCCCGCACGACGGGCACGCCCACATGTCCGTCACCGGCGTGGCTCCCCGGTCAGGGCAGCCACTGCAGCCACGTCCCGTGGCTTTCGGTCAGGGCGATGACGTCGCCGTCGCGGGCCAGGACGCAGGTGTGCCCGTCCCGGGCGGGTCCGTCCGTACCGGGCACGACGCCGGGCGGCTCGCTGGACAGCCAGGTGGCGCCGAGGCCGCGGACGGTGCGGGCGAACTGCTCCCGCTGCCCGGCGGGGAGGTACCACAGCGCCGAGGTGTGGTAGACGACCAGCGTGGCGTCCGCCGGGGCCTGGGCCACCAGGGACGGCAGGTCGGTGAGCATGTCGCCGCGGTGCACGGCAGGCGGGTCGCGTCGGGCCGAGGCGATGGCGGCCTCGAGCCGCTGCGCGCGGTCACCCTCCCCGGGCCAGACCAGGCAGGAGAGCCAGTGGGCGTCGTCGGCGCGGGCCACGTCCAGCGGGTTGAGGTCGAGCCCGGCGCGCCAGCTGATGGACGGGATGCGGGCCGGGAGCGGCAGCGGCCCGCGCGGCTCGCACCGCAGCACCGGAGCGTCCGGGTCCAGGCCCGCCAGCCGGTACCCGGAGTAGTCGTAGGAGTAGCGGTCGACGAGCAGGTTGAGCCCGGCGCTGGCGCCGGCCTCGATCAGCGCCAGTGGCTGCGGTAGCTGGGCCAGGGCGGGCAGCAGGACCGCGCATCGGGCCGGCTCGTTGGTCTGGGTGCGCCGGGCCATGATCACCTGGGTCAGTTCGGCCCGGGACTGGCTGGCCAGCTCGCGCAGCGGTCCGATGGCGGGCGGAGCCCCGAGCAGGTAGCGGGCCGCCGCGAACAGCAGGTTAGGCTGGCGCTTGGGCGGCGGCAGCGACGCGATGAAGCTCACCAGCGCGGAGTCGTCGGCCACCGACTCGGCCAGCGCCTCGTACGCCGCCGACCGGCCCCGCGCCTCCAGCCGTCCGAACTCCCGGTAGGTCCGCGCCACCGCCGTCGCCGCGTCATCACCCGCCTGCGCCACAACCGGCACGCTACCTCAGCCGGCGCCCCGGCTGCGGCCGTGGCACCGGCACCAGGAGACAATGCTGTGGTGGCTTCGTATTCCGTTAACCCGGACGCGGTGACGCAGGCCGAGCGCCTGATCGACAGCCGTCAGTACGTGCTCGACAGCGACTGGGGGCAGGTCCAGCCTCGAGCCGCCGACCAGAACGCCTACCTGGAGCGGCACTCGTGGCAGGAGTACGCCCAGTGGCATCTCGGCCTTACCGACGGCGCCACCGACGAGACCAAGGCCAGGTACGCCTTTGTCTACGGGGATTTCAGGCGCGTCCACCGGATGGGCATCATCGCCTGCCTGTACCGGGCGGCCGAGTGGCGGCACAAGGAGATCGAACTGGCCGCCCACGACCTGCTACAGCGACTGGACAAGCTGACCTTGTGAACTTGCGATTAGGCCCCGTCCGTTCCCGCAACGGCCGCGTTTTTCGCTGTACCATCACCGCCATGAACCCACTATCGGGCGTTCTCGGCGAGGCGTGGCAGATGTACAAGGCACACGCCAGGCACCTGCTCGCGATCGCCTTCGTCATCTACCTGGCCGCGGCGGTCATCGCCGCGCTTCTGGCCCTGGCCGGCGGCACCGTCGGGGCCCTGCTCGGCTCCCTGGTCGAGATCGTCGCGGCGTTCCTGCTGCAGGCGACGCTGGTCAAGGCCGTGCAAGACGTGCGCGACGGCCGCGCCGACATGTCTATCGGCGAGACCGTGCGGGCGGCCACCCCGTACTTCTGGGCGGTCGCCGGCGCCTCGATCCTGGCCGGCATCGCGATCACCATCGGGCTGATCCTGATCATCGTCCCGGGCCTGTACCTGATCACCATCTGGGCGGTGATCGTGCCGGTCATCGTGCTGGAGCAGTCCGGAGTGATGGCGTCCTTCGGGCGCAGCCACGAGCTGGTCCGCGGCCGCGGCTGGCACGTGTTCGGCACGCTGGTCCTGGCGTGGCTGATCCTGCTGGCGGTGAACCTGGTCCTCGGCCTGATCTTCGCGGCACTGCCGGACGCGCTGGGCCGGGGCCTGAGCTCGGTCATCTCGGGCACGCTGATCGCCCCGTTCATCGCCCTGGTCGTGACGCTGGTCTACTACCGGCTTCTCGGGGCTTCCCAGGTGCCGGCGGCCCCGGGCGAGAATTACGGCGGATACGGGCAGACGCCGTAACAGAGGGATCCGGACGACACCGGGGGCCTGCCGATGAACTCTGACCGGCAGGCCGCCCGGCGCTAACGGGCCCCCGGCGCCCCCGACGGGCCGGGGGAGAAGGACACAGGGCCGAACGGTCTGCCGGTCACGCTGCCGGTCACGCCCGCACCGCAGCCGCCGCCCAGTGCTGCTCCAGGTGCGGCACCAGATCCATGGGGCGCTCGTCCGGGAAGAACAGCCGCGCGCCGTCGACGGTGACCACCTGGGTCGTTCCCGGGATGGTGTCCCGCAGCCAGTAAGCCCAGGAGACGTCGAAGAAGCTGTCCCCGGTGCCCCACACCAGCAGCGTGGGCACGGTGAGCTCCCTGAGCTGGGGCGTCACCGCCGCTAGGTCGGCGTCGTCCAGGGCGGCCAGCATCCTTTCGAACTCCCGGGCGCGCTCCAGCGTGCCGAAGCAGGGCTCCAGGTAGGAGCGGATGACCGCCGGGTCGACCCGGTCCAGGTGCTCGTAGCCGGCGCCGAAGGCGACCTTGGCGGCCGCGTCGAGGTCGGCGAACAGCGCCACCGCGGTCGGCGCCAGGTCCCCGGATCGTGCCAGCTCGACCGTCGGCTTGAACTCCGCGGGCGGCAGGTTGCCGGCCGTGTCGCAGTCGGTCAGGGTGAGCGAGGCCAGCCGATGCGGGTGGCGGGCGGCGAAGATCTGGGCGATGGCCCCGCCGGTGTCGTTGGCGACGAGATCGATGCCGGTGAGCCCGAGCGCGTCGCAGAAGTCCTCCAGGCCAGCCGCCAGCGCGGCGACGGACAGGTCCTGCCCGGCGGTCACCGGGCTGCGCCCGTGCAGCGGGAGGTCGACGGCAATGCAGCGTCGCTGGGTGCTCAGCGCGCCGATGACGTTGCGCCAGAGAAAGGCGTTGGTGGCGATGCC
>DAIOWL010000108.1:0-9960 GCA_036758545.1 Streptosporangiaceae bacterium
GCCCGCAAGCGCGCCGCGCAGGAAACCGCGGGCCGGTCCCGCGGGCTGCACGCCGAGCGGCTCGACGCGGCCCGCGGCCGGCTGGCCCAGGCGGAGGAGGCGGTCAGGGACGACACCGGGATCCGCATCGAGCTCCCTGACACGGCCGTTCCGGCCGGGCGCACAGTTTTGTACCTAACGGGCCTGGCTGATACGTCCTGGCATCCGGCCTCTGCCTCGCGCGCGGCACGCCTCGCTCCCGATCCCGCGTCTGATCCGGCTCCGGTGGCCACCGCCGCGGCGGGAACCCCAGCCGCCCCGGAATCCGAGACGCCGCCCGTACCGGCAGTCGCCGAGCTCATCATCCGCGGCCCGGAGCGGATCGCCCTCACCGGCCCGAACGGCTCGGGCAAGACCACCCTGCTCCGCGCGATCGCGGGCCTGGCGATACGTCCCGGCGTCACCGTGCGGCTAGGTGCGGTCACCGGCTACCTGCCGCAGCGCCTCGATATCCTCGATGACTCGCTGAGCGTGGTCGACAACGTCCGGGCGGCGGCCCCGGCCGCGTCGGTGAACGAGGTCCGGGCCAGCCTGGCCCGGTTCCTGTTCCGCGGCGACCGGGCCGAACGGCTGGCCAGCACGCTGTCCGGCGGCGAACGCTTCCGTGCCGTCCTCGCGGCCCTGCTGCTCGCACAGCCGGCGCCGCAGCTGCTGCTGCTCGACGAGCCGACCAACAACCTGGACATGGCCTCGGTCCGGCAGCTATCCCAGGCGCTTGAGGGCTATCGCGGCGCGCTCCTGGTGGCCAGCCATGACGTGGGGTTCCTGCGTTCGGCTGGGATCACCCGCTGGCTCCGGCTCGACCGCGAGACAGGCCTGGCCGAGACCGGGCTGGCCGAGCTCGTCCCAATGATGGAGCACGGTGATCGAGCACGGTGATCGAGCACAGTGAGGGAACGGTGGCCCTTCCGGTTGGCCGGCGCGTCCGGAGTCCGCTAGACTGCGTGGGCGGTCCCGGACCAGGGGCCGCATGCCATTGGGGTATGGGGTAATTGGCAGCCCGACAGGTTCTGGCCCTGTTAGTCTAGGTTCGAGTCCTGGTACCCCAGCAGCTCAGCATGACGGCGCGGACGTAGGTTGCGTCCGCGCTCGTTCATGCCGGGCCCGGTGCAGCTGACCGCCGCTTGGCCTGACCGATCGTGAGGCGGTAGTCTGTACCGCGCTGGCCTCGCCAGCACAGCACGGAGATCACAGCACGGCCCCGTCGTCTAGAGGCCTAGGACGCCGCCCTCTCAAGGCGGTAACGCCGGTTCGAATCCGGTCGGGGCTACGAATGTGTAATGCCAGGCCAATGGCCTGGCATTTATCATTTCTCCGCGGTCGCGCCCACGAGCACGGCGACGGCCCGCCCGCGCTGGCGCCCGTGCTTCCTACCTGCACCGGAACGCCGCCCCGATGAATTACCCGCCCTCGGGCCGTCGCCACTGGTATGAGCAACGACCTGATCATGGAGCGAACGTATCCGGCTCCGCCGCGTGCGGTCTACGACGCCTTCCTCGGCATGTACGGCGAGAACCGCCAGGACTGGATCGTCGAGTCCCGCCTTGACCTGCGGCCCGGGGGCACCTGGCGGGTGGTCTTTCATCCACCCGGGCTCGAGGCGTTCACCGAGAACCGGGTCCTGTCCGCCGTCGAGCCGCCGCACCGGCTCGCCTACTCGATGACCGCGCTCTTCCCTCGTCAGCCAGGCTTCTCCACCGAGGTGGAGCTGACCTTCGCCCCCGAAGGCGCGGGGACGCGGCTGGTCCTGACCCAGCGTGGCTTTCCCGACGCCGCGACCCGGGACGAGTTCGCCGGCGGCTGGGGCGGGGTGTGGGACATGCTCACCCCCGGTGAACATGAGACGGGCTCGGCTGGGTAGGCTTCTCACCCCCGAGGACCGAGCCATTCGCAAACCGGGAGGTAGAACGCAATGACCGAGGCACAGACCGAGAACGACAACCCGGCCCTGGAGGAGGCGGCCCGCGAGCTCCAGGCCGCTAGCCACGACGCCCAGGTCGCCTACGACTGCATCGCCCTGGGCGACATCGACCGGGCGCACACCCACGCGCTGACCGCCAAGGTCGCGGCCGAAGCGGCGATGACCGCGCTGGCTGCGGCGATGAGTCAGCCGAAGCCGGACGCCGTCTGATACTCAGATGGACCACGCGGTCATACCGGCCCCGGCGCGGTTCGACGTCGGGGGCGGGCCCGGGTTCGCCTTCCGGCCGGGCACGGTGGTCGCGTACGCCGATACACCGCTCGCGCCCATCGTCGGGCGATTCTGCGCGCAGGTCGCCCGGCGCACGGGCCTGCGCCTGACGCCGGTGCACGGCAGCGGGCCGCCGGCTCAACCGTCCGTCACGATCGAGCCGGCCTCCGCACGCGAACCGGCCGGACCTCCCGCACCGGCTGGCCTCTCGCCAGATGGTGGCGACCCGGCCGACGAACGCTACTCGCTGGTGATCGAGGACGGTCGGGTAGTGCTGCGCGCGGCGGAACCGGTCGGCGTCGCACGCGGCCTGACCACGCTGATCCAGCTGATAGCCGCGGCGCCGTCGTCCAGCACCGACGAGATCCGGGTACCGGGCGCGCGGATCCTCGACGGGCCGCGGTACGCCTGGCGCGGCCTGTCGCTCGACGTGGCCCGCACGTTCTTCCCGGTCGGCGAGATCCGGCGGGTCATCGACCTGCTGGAGCTCTACAAGCTCAACGTGCTGCACCTGCACCTGACCGACGACCAGGCCTGGCGCCTCGCGTTCGGCCAGTCGGCCGCCGTCGGCCCGAGCGCGAGGCACCAGCCGGCCGCGAGCCCAGAGCCCGGCGCCGCCTTCTACCGCGACGAAGACCTGGCCGAACTCGTCGGCTACGCCGCGGACCGCTTCGTCACGATCGTGCCCGAGGTCGACACGCCGGGGCACGCCTCCGCGCTGCTGGAGCTGCGGCCGGACCTGAAGTCCGGCCGGAACGAGGTTGAGTACGAGTTCCTGCCCGGCCACCGCCGCCGCGCCGTGTGGCTCGACCCGGAGCTGCCCGCGACCTTCGAGCTGATGGAGCAGGTTCTGGCCGGGCTGGCCGCGATCTTCCCGGGCCCGTACCTGCACATCGGCGCGGACGAGCCCCGCGGGATGCCGGATGAGGACTACGTGTCGTACGTCCGGCGGCTGCGCCGCCTGGTCCGCATCCTCGGCAAGCAGCCGCTGGGCTGGCAGGAGTCGGCGCGGGCAGGCCTGGGCCCGGATGACGTCGTCCAGTACTGGCTCACCGGCGTCGACCTTCCGGCGTCCGTGCCCCCGCAGGTCCGGGCGCAGGTGGAGGCGGAGGTGGCCCTGTCGCGCCGGGACGCCGAGGCGGTGGCGGAGGCGTCGGTACCGGTGATCGCCTCACCGCTGGGCCACTGCTACCTCGACGTCCCCTACGCCGACCCGCCGGCCGATGCCGATACCGATACCGCTGCCGATGCCGCGCAGGCGGACCGGCACGGCCGCCTCGGCCTGCGCATCTACGCGCCCAAGACCCTGGCCGAGTCGTTCCGGTGGGAGCCCGCCGAAACGCTCGGGCCGGGCCGAGCCGCGCAGGTCGCCGGGGTCGAGGCCGCGATCTGGGCCGAAACCATCTCCGGCTTCGACGACCTGTCCTTCCTCCTGCTGCCCCGCCTGCCCGGCGTCGCCCACCGGGCCTGGAGCGACCCGCGACACGGCGACTGGGCCGGCCACCGCGACCGCCTGGCCCGGCACGGCCGGCTGTGGGCGCAGGACGGCCTCACCTACTTCCGCGCCGCCTCCGTGGACTGGGCCTAGGCCGGCCCCGGACCCAGGTCGAGCAGTTCCTCGAAGAACCCGCCGATCTGCCGGTCCAGGTCGACCAGGTGGACCTCGAGGATCCAGTGACAGGCCTGGCCGTTCCGGTCCGTCCGGCGCATCGGCTTGTCACTGCCCGGCGCGATGTAGGACTCGATGTTCTCGCCCGCGATCTTCTCGTGCGGGAACTGGCCCACCAGGTGCCCGGCGATGGTGCCGCCGAACGTCCACCCGTCCGCCTCGGCCAGCCCGGTCATGTACGCGTACAGCTGCTCGCCGGTGACATCCTCGTGCGCCCCGAAGAACTGGCGGCCCGCGCGGAACATGACCGGCAGCGCGTCCCGCAACCGCAGCTTGACCGGGTCATCGCCGAGCACGTAGGTCCGGCCGAAGTCGGCCTCCCACTGCTCGAAGATGGGTCCGAAGTCCAGGAACACGATGTCGTCCGCTGCGATCGTCCGGTCCGGCGGGTTCTTGCGGTACGGCTGCAGGGTGTTCGGCCCGGCTCGGACGATCCGCTTATGCCAGTGCCGGTCCACCCCGAACATCTCGGCGGCCAAGTCCCGGACCGCGTCGCTCGCCTCGATCTCGCGCACGCCGGGCGCGATGATGCCGCGCGGCTCGATGGCGGCGAACAGGTCGGCCGCCTTGGCCTGCGCGTCCAGCAGTCGGGCCGAGCGAACGCCCTCGTCCTCGACCAGGCTCTTCCTAGCCAATGGCCAGCGCCTTGAGTTCTATTGCCTTAAGCAGGGCCTTCATCCACGGCCCCAGGTCGGCGGGTGTCCGGGCCGAGATGAGGTTGCCGTCCACCACGGTGGCCTCGTCCACCCAGTCGGCGCCCGCGTTGACCATGTCGTCGCGGATCGCGCCGACGCTGGTGGCCCGGCGGCCCTTGAGGATCCGGGCCGAGATCGGCACCCAGCCCGCGTGGCAGATGAAGGCGATCGGCTTGCCCGCGCCGTCGAACGCCCGCACCAGGTCCAGCACGGCCTGCGAGCGCCGCAGCTTGTCCGGCGCAAACCCGCCCGGGATGACCAGGGCGTCGAACTCACCCTCGGTCACCTGCTCCACGGTGGTGTCCACCGGCACCGGCCCGTGGCCCTTCTTTCCGTGCACCGGGTGGTCGTCGAGCCCGGCCACGGTCACCTCGACGTCCTCCTCGGCCAGCCGGTACAGCGGATACAGCAGCTCCATGTCTTCGAAGTCGTCCGCGGCCAGGATGAGAACGGTGCGCTGCGCGAGAGCCATGTTTCCGACCATACCCACGCGGATGCCGGTGACCCGTGCACAGGCCGGCCCGCCGGACCCGGTGCCGGCGATGAGGGCCGAACGCGCGGCGATGCCGCCCCTGCGCCCGGTATCGTGCCGCGACGGCCAGGACGTCCCTGACGTACCAGCAGGCGTGGTTGTAGGCGAAGACTGCCCGCTGCATGAGCTTGGCGGACGGTCGCGCACGCGGGCAGGGCCGTCACCTCTGGTAGACCTAGATACACCGCGGTTTCGGGGCCCAGTGTCACTGACGGCGGCCGCCTCGGCCCGGCAGACTGGCAGGGACGAAGGAGGCGTCCGATGGCCGTTCTCACCTCACCCCACCGCAGCAGGCTGCGGTTCGGCCCGCAGGCCGGCCTCGTGGCCGCCACCCGCGGGGTCGCGTTCGCCGTGCTGATGGCGGCCGGAATCGGGCTGCTGATCATGATCGTGGCCGCGGTGTTCCTGATCGCCCTGGGGGCCGCGATTCTGATTGTGGGCCACGGGGGCCCCCACGAAGAGCGCGTGCTGCTGGGTTTCCTGGCCATCGGCTCCGGGCTGGGCCTGATCCGGTTCGCGCTGCCGGCCACGCTGCTGGGCACCAGGGGGCTGGCCCGGCTGACCAGGCAGCTGACCGGGGCCTGGTGCGGCGTGCCCATCGCAGAGTGGTATGCGCCCCCGCCCGCCGGAAATCTCACCTATACCGAACGGCTTAGATGGCTGGCGACAGACCCGGCCACCCGGCGGGACCTGCGGTGGGCGGCGGCGAACCTGCTCGTCTGCGCGCTGGCCGCGGCACCCGTCGGGATCATCGCGACCGGCCTGATCGAATTCATCGGGCCCGAGTTCACCCGGCTCATCCCGCCGCCCGCCTTCCCGGGTAACACCCCGAGGACGCTGGTCGTGCTGGGCCTTGCCATCACCTCGGTGGGGGTGCTGGCGGCGCCGGCGCTGCTGCGGGCGTACGGCCTCGTGGCCCGCTCCATCCTGGCGCCGGGCGGGGAGGCCGAGCTGGCGCTGCGGGTGCGGCAGCTGACGCAGACCCGCACCGAGGCGCTGGACACCGGGGCGGCAGAGATCCGCCGGATCGAGCGGGACCTGCACGACGGAGCCCAGGCCAGGCTGGTCGCCATGGGCATGACCCTGGACGCCGCCGGGCAGATCATCGACTCCAACCCGGACGCGGCCCGCGCTCTGGTGCTCGAGGCCAGGGACGCCTCGGTCAAGGCCCTGGCCGAGCTGCGCGCCCTGGTCCGCGGCATCCACCCGCCGGTGCTGGCCGACCGCGGCCTGGCCGACGCGATCCGCGCGCTAGCCCTGGATGCTTCCGCGCGGATCAGCCTGGCCAGCGACCTGAACGGCCGCCCGCCCGCGCCGGTCGAGTCGGCCGCCTACTTCGCGGTCTGCGAGCTGCTGGCCAACGTGTCCAAACACGCCGAGGCCAGGCAGACCTGGGTCGACATCCGACACACCGACGGGATGCTGCGGATCGGCGTCACCGACAATGGTCACGGCGGTGCCGAGCCGGCTCGGGGCACGGGTCTGCGCGGCATCGAACGGCGGCTGGCCGCCTTCGACGGAGTCCTCGCGATCAGCAGCCCACCCGGCGGCCCGACTGCGGTCACCATGGAGGTCCCGTGCGCGTTGTCATCGCCGAAGACCTCTTCCTGCTGAGGGATGGCCTGACCCGGATGCTGCAGGCCCACGGCCTGCAGATCGCCGCGGCGGTCGACAACGGGGTCGACCTGCTGGCCGCGGTGACCGCGGACCAGCCGGACGTCGCCATCGTGGACGTCCGGCTCCCGCCCACCTTCACCGACGAGGGCATCAGGGCCGCGCTGGCCGCCCGGCGCGAGGTGCCCGGGCTGCCGGTGCTGGTGCTCTCCCAGTACGTCGAGCAGCTGTACGCCCGCGAGCTGCTGGCCAGCGGCAGCGGCGGCATCGGGTACCTGCTCAAAGACCGGGTCTTCGACAGCGGCCAGTTCGTCGACGCGGTCCGCCGGGTGGCGGCGGGCGGCACCGCGATGGATCCGGAGGTGATCGCGCGCTTGCTCGCCCGCAACACCGGTGACGGCGCGCTGGCTGCGCTAAGCCGGCGCGAACGCGAGGTGCTCGCCCTCATGGCCGAGGGCCGGTCCAACGCCGCCATCGCCCAGCGCCTGGTCATCACCGAACGTGCCGTGGCCAAGCACACCGCCTCGATCTTCCTCAAGCTAGACCTGCAGCCCTCCGACGACGACAACCGCCGCGTCCTCGCGGTCCTCGCCTACCTAGGCGGCTAGCGCAGTTGCCCGGTCCGGCGAGCCAGCAGCATGGCGATTTGTCTGCGGTTTCGGGGGTCATAGCACCCGAAACCGTAAACAAAGCCCGCCTGCCCGACGCGCGGCACGCATAACATCTCGTTGGCCGGGCAAGAAAAGGAGACACAAACGCGCTAAACGCGGGGGAGCAACAGATGACCACAGATCCGCAGCCCGCCCCGACCCGGGGCGAAGCCCCCTTGGCCCAGCCCGCGCCGGAAAACACGCCGCAGGTCCCGCCTCAGCAGGCCGCCCCGCCTCAGCAGGCCGCGCCGGAACCAGCCGCGCCGCCCGCGGCGGCCCCCCCTCCGCTGCCTCAGCACCGGATCAAGCGCACCAGGACCGGCGGGATCTGGGTCGCGGTGGGTTTCTTCGCCGTAATCCTGCTCCTCCTGCTGATCTTCATCCTGCAGAACAACACCGACGTCAGCGTCTCCTACCTGGGCATGCATGGCCACCTTCCGCTCGGCGTGGCCCTGCTGCTCGCCGCGGTCTGCGGCGTGCTCCTGGTCGTGCTGGCCGGGACGGCGCGGATCGGCCAGCTGCGTGCCACCGCCCGACGACACCGCAAAGTCGACGCCAAGCGCGCCGCCGCGGCTACCAAGGAGCCCGCCAACCCCTAGAGCGCCGACCACACAACCGGCGTGACCCTAGAGCGCCCGGCCAGGCAACCGGCGTAAACCTAGAGGCCGGCCGACCAGGCAACTAACGTAACCCTGCCCTCCCTGCCATCACGACTAAGGCGGATCCCTCGCTCGCCAGCCAAGACGGAGGATTGCTCCGTTTATCGTGGTGGATCGGGGCTCTGAGGTTGATCCGGGGGACTGGGGTACCCCCAATCAGCCGCATAACCCGAATCCACCATCTAAGTCAGCTGACGCTAACGGGCTTGTTACCAGCCGGCCTGCGCTTAAGGACATGCCCTGCGCGATGCGGCGCGCCGCCTCGTGCAGCCGGTCCGGAGTGTGCGCAGCGTAGCCCAGCACGAACCCTGGCACCCCGGGCCGCTGCCGGTGCCAGGACAGCGGCTGGACCAGCACCCCGGTCCGCAAGATGCCCTCGGCCAGGTCCGCATCGGAGCCGTCAAGCCCGGGGAACGTGATCAGCAGGTGCAGCCCCGCCGCGACGCCCTGCACCCGGGCCTGCGGCAGGTGCTCGCGCAGCGCCCGGAGCAGGGCGTCCCGCCTGTTCCGCTGCCGCTTGCGCACCAGCCGGATGTGCTGCTCGAGCTCGCCGCTGGCGATCAGCCTGGCCAGCACGAGCTGCGGCAGCGCCGGGCTTCCTAGGTCACTGGAGTACTTAGCTTCGGTCAGCTCGTCCCGGAGCCGAACGGGCGGGATCAGCCAGCCCAGCCGCATGCCGGGGGCTAGCGTCTTGGACGTGCTGCCCGCGTAGGCGACCAGCCCGGGGGCCGAGGCGTGCAGCGCGGGGACCGGCGCCCGGTCGTAGCGGAACTCCGCGTCGTAGTCGTCCTCGACGATCAGGCCGTCGGCCGCGGCGGCCCAGTCCAGCAGGTCGCGGCGGCGCTGCGGGGCCAGCACCACCCCGGTGGGGAACTGGTGCGCGGGCGTGAGCAGCGCGGCGGGTGCCCGGCTCCGGGCCAGCTCTTCGACCAGCATCCCGTCCTCGTCCACCGGGACCGGCACCGGCCGCAGGCCCCAGTAGGCCAGGTCGTCCCGGGCCCCGCGCGAGCCCGGGTCTTCGACCGCGATCTCGCCCAATCCGCGGGCCTGCAGCACCCGGGCCAGCAGGGCGAGCGCCTGCGCCACCCCGGTGACCACGATGATGTCGCCCGGGTCGGCGCGCAGCCCGCGGGTGCGCGCGAGCCAGCCCGCGAGTTCGGTGCGCAGCGACAGGCTGCCGCGCGGGTCGCCGTAGCCGAGCTCGGTCACGCTGGCCTGCTCGAGCACCGCCCGTTCGGCCCGAATCCAGGCGGCCCGCGGGAACCCGGACAGGTCGGGCACGCCGGGGGAGAGATCGATGTCCGCCCGCTCCCGCCAGCCCGGCGGCACCAGCAGCGGCCCGGCCGACGGCGGCCCGGCCCCAGCCCCAGCCCCAGCCGCAGCCGGACGCGGCACTCCGAGGACCCGGGTCCCGGCCCCGGGCCGCGCGCTGACTAGTCCCTCGTCGGCGAGCCGCTGGTACGCCTCGACGATCACGCCCCGGGAAACGCCCAGATCGCCGGCCAGCAGCCGGGTGGCGGGCAGCGGCGTCCCGGCCCCCAGCCGCCCGTCCATGATGGCGGCCCGGATGGCGTCGGCCAGCCAGCCGGTTAGCCCGCGCACGGGCGCCGTCCCCGGACTCAGCTGGAGGAAATCCGCTCCGGTCATTGGTACATTATAAATCCATGACAATGGCCCTGTTAGCCGGACCATCGCACGCATACCTTAGCGTCGTGCCTGGTCTACGCGCCCCCGCAGCCTCCGAGTCCGCCGCAGCCGCCAAAGCAGCCGCCAAAACCTCCGCTGCCGCCAACACCGCCCCGCCCCGCTGCGCCGCCATCGGCGTGGCCGCGGGCTCGGCCGCCATGGTCTGCGTAGGCGGCAGCGTCGCGGTCTCCTCGGTGCTGGCCGGCGCGCCGGTCTACACCGCCG
>DAIOWL010000108.1:10060-11948 GCA_036758545.1 Streptosporangiaceae bacterium
GGCGGCAGCGTCGCGGTCTCCTCGGTGCTGGCCGGCGCGCCGGTCTACACCGCCGAAGCCGTCCGGTACGGCGCGGCCTGCCTGCTGCTCGTCGCCCTGGCCCGGCTCACCGGCCGCCGTATCACGTGGCCGCGGAAAACCGAGTGGCTGTGGCTGTCCGGCATCGCCGTGACCGGCCTGGTGGTGTTCAACCTGGCGCTGGTCGAGGGGTCCCGGCACGCCGAACCCGCCGTCCTCGGCGTGGCCGTGGCCTGCGTCCCCGCCGTGCTGGCGCTGATCGGCCCGCTGCTGGAGGGGACCCGCCCGCACGCCGCGGCCGTGGCCGCCGCCCTCGTCGTGACGGCAGGCGCCGGCCTAGTCCAGGGATTGGGCCGGACCGACGCCATCGGCGTGGCCTGGGCCGTCGCGGTCTTCGGCTGCGAGGCCGCGTTCACCCTGCTGGCCATCCCGGTGCTCGGCCGGCACGGCCCGTGGGGGGTGTCGGTGCACGCCACCTGGCTCGCCACGGCGATGTTCGCGGTGCTCGGGGCAGCCCGCGAGGGACCGCGAGCCGTCGCCGAACTAACCCAGGCGGACTGGCTCGCCGTCGGCTATCTCGCGGTCGCGGTCACCGCGGCGGCCTTCGTGCTGTGGTATTCCAGTGTCCGGCGGCTCGGGGCCAGCCGGGCCGGGCTGCTCACCGGGATCGCCCCGGTGGCCGCGGCGGTCAGCGGGGTCCTGCTCGGCGGGCCGGCGCCCAGGCCGCTGGTCTGGGCCGGCATCGCGGTCGTCGCGGTCGGCCTGGCCCTCGGCTTCAGGAAGGGGAGAACCTAACATGTACTTCCAGCACGACGCCGCTCTCTGGCGGGACTTCCCGGCCCTGGTCCCCGGCGTCCTGTACACCGAGGGCATCACCGCCGACGCGACCCCGGACACGGACCCGTATATCGCGACGGCCAAGGCCCGGCTGGCCGACGGCCCGGAATCGGAGTTCCCCGAGATCCAGGCCTGGCGGCGCGCCTTCGCCCGGATGAGCCTGAAGCCGACCCAGTACCGCTGCGCGGCCGAATCGCTGCTGCGCCGGTTCCGCAAGGAAGGCAGCCTGCCGCGGCTGCACCCGCTGGTCGACCTGTGCAACGCGGTCTCGCTGGCCTTCGCTGTCCCGGTCGCCGTCCTCGACGCGGACCAGGTCGCCTGGCCGCTTGAGGTGCGGTACGCGTCCGGCCACGAGGACTACCTCACGTTCGGCGGCGAGGTCGAGCACCCCGCCCCCGGCGAGGTGATCTTCGCCGACCAGGCCGGGCAGGCGCACGCCCGCCGCTGGACCAACCGGCAGAGCGGCCGGTCCGCGGTCTCGCCCGCCACCAGCACCGTCCTGATCGTGGCCGAGGCCCTGCACGAGGGTGCGGCCACGACCATCCCTAAGCTCATCAACACCCTGACCAGCGAAATCAGCCAAACCTGGGCGACCACCCCCCAGACCGCCGTCCTCACCCCCGCCAGCCCCCGCTTTACCCCGGCGCGCCCATCAAGAAAATCCGCAAGCAGGTAAGCCGAGCGGCAGCGCCCCGCCTTCCGCCAGCCGCGCGTACTCGGCCTCCTGCTCCGCCTGGGGCTGGCCCGCCCGCCCCCGGTACCGGTCAGCCACGACCGAGCCGCGCTGGTACGCGTCGATCGCCGCGGCGGCCAGGGCCACCGTGACCGGCCCGTAGTACAGGCCGTGCGGCAGGAGCACCAGGTTGGCGGCGAACCGGTGCCCGCCCACGTGCGTGGTCTCCCACACCGGCCCGGGATGCCGGGCGGCCAGCGCCTGCGCCAGCGGCCCGCCGAGCCGGGCGCAGCACACGTTCCGCTTGCCGTGCGTGCAGACCAGGTACAACGGGTCATCCCACACGACCCCGAACGACGG
>DAIOWL010000109.1:0-2711 GCA_036758545.1 Streptosporangiaceae bacterium
GACCTCCGGGTTCTCGCAGCTGACGGTCAGCCGCTGGTCCTCCCCCGGCTCCTAGCCCCGGCCCAGCGTGCTTGGATTAGCTATAAACCCTGACAAATCCATCCGGCGACGACGCCAGCGGAGGTAACGCGTGGACATCGGAATCGGCCTGCCCAACACGGTGCCCGGGACAGAGGGCAGGACACTCATCGACTGGGCCAGGAACGCCGAGGAGGCCGGCTTCAGCACCCTGGGAACCATCGGCCGCCTGGTCTACCCGAACTACGAGGAACTGATCGCCCTGTCCGCGGCCGCCGCGGTCACCAGCCGGATCCGGCTGACCACCAGCGTGCTGCTGGCCCCGCTATACGCCAACACCGCGCTGTTCGCCAAGCAAGCCGCCTCGCTCGACCGGCTCTCCGGGGGGCGCCTGGTGCTCGGCCTCGGCCTGGGCGGCCGCGACGACGACTTCACCGCCAGCGCGCTGCCCACCACCGGCAAGGGGCGGCGCTTTGATCAGCAACTGACCGAGATGAAGCGGATCTGGGCCGGTGAGAGCTACGGTTACGCCGGCGCGATCGGGCCCGAGCCTGTTCGGCCCGGCGGCCCCGAGCTCATCCTCGGCGGCGCGGCCGAGGCCAGCTTCCGCCGGATCGCATTGCTCGGCGACGGGTGGATCATGGGCGGCGGCACGCCGGACATGTTCGCCGAGGGCGCGGCCGCGGTCGACAAGGCCTGGACGGAGGCGGGCCGGCCCGGCAAGGCGCGCAAGCTCTCGCTCGCCTACTTCGCCCTGGGGCCCGACGCCCGGAACCAGGCGGACAACTACCTGCTGCACTACTACGGCTGGCTCGGCGACGTGGCCCGGCAGATCGCGGCCAGCGCCGCCGTCAGCACCGAGATGGTCAAGGGCTACGCCGACGCGTTCGCGTCGGCTGGCTGCGACGAGCTCATCTTCGTCCCGACCACGGCCGCACCCGACCAGGTCGGCCTGCTCGCCAGCGCGGTCCTCTAGCGCTGGGCCGGGCCGCGGACGGCGGTCAGGTAGGCGAGGATCGCGTCGCGGTTGCGGCTGAGGCAGTCGATACGCTGTCCGAGGCGTTCGGCCTCGCGTTCGAGGAGTTCCGCTGTCTCGGCGGTCAGGCACTGGGCGGGCAGGTGGATCCCGCACGCCAGGAACGGCAGGATCCTGCGGATGATCTCGGTGGTGAGGCCGGAGTCGAGCAGGCCGCGGATCTGCTCGACCCGGTCCACGTCGGCGGCGTCGTAGCAGCGGTACCCGTTGCTGTCCCGTTCGGGGTGCAGCAGGTCCTGCTCCTCGTAGTAGCGAAGCAGCCGGGCCGGGACGCCGGTCCGGCAGGACAGCTCACCGATCAGCATCGGGCCGGGACGGTCATTTGCCTTCACATTAGTGTGAAGGCTTCAGCATGGTCGGGTGCTTCCCGACACGTTCCCGTGGTGGGGTCTGCTGGCCCTGACCACGGCGGCCTTCACCGACGTGGTGACCGACCTGCTCCCGGCCGGGCTGCTGCCCCAGATGAGCGCCGACCTGCACGTGCCCGAGGCACGCGTCGGCCTTCTGGTCAGCGCGTTCGCGATCGCCTCGGCGCTGGCCGCGATCCCGGTCACCGCCCTATTGCGCGGCTTGCCCCGCCGCCCGGTGCTGATCTGGGTGCTGGCGGGCTTCGCGCTGCTCAACGCCGTCACCGCCGTGTCCGGCTGGTACCCGCTGACCTTCGCCGCCCGGCTGCTGGCCGGCGTGATGGGTGGCACGCTGTGGTCGATGCTGGCGGGGTACGCGGCGCGGATGGTTCCGGCCCGGCAGCGTGGCCGGGCCATCGCGGTCGTCCTGGCCGGCATCACCGTCGCGCTGTCCGCTGGCATCCCCGCCGGGACGGCGCTCGCCGGGGCGGTCGGATGGCGGGCCAGCTTCGGCCTGCTGGCAGGGCTGGCCCTGCTGCTGACGGCCTGGATCCGGTGGCAGGTCCCCGCGTTCGCAGGGGAGCCCGCGGACCGGCGCGCCCCGCTGCGCCGGGTCGCGCGGCAGCCCGGCATCCGCGCCGTCCTCGCGGTCACCGTGCTGCTGCTCACCGGGCACCAGGCTATGTACACCTACGTCGCTCCCTTCGCCCCGGGCCGGACCAGCGTGGTCCTGCTCGTCTTCGGCGGCGCCACAGTGGCCGGGATATGGATCACCGGCGTCGTGGCCGACCGGTACCTCCGGCCCGTCCTGCTGGCCGCGCTGGGCCTGATCGCCGTGGCCATGCTCGTCCTGGGACTGGCGGCGCGAGCGCCGGCGGCGCTGCTGGCCGCCGCGGCGCTGTGGGGGGCGGCGTTCGGCGGGGCGCCGACGCTGCTGCAGACCGCGCTGGTCGACGCGTCGGGCCCGGCCAGCGCGGACGTGGCGACCGCGCTGCAGACCACGGTGTACAACGTCGGCATCGCCGCCGGGTCACTGGCCGGCGGCCTGGTCCTGGGCAGCACCGGAGCCGCCACCCTCCCCTGGGTGACGCTGGTGTTCACGGTCGCCGCGCTGGGCACCGTCGGAGCCGCGCGGCGCAGCGCCTTTCCTCCCGAAAGGCGGGAGGAAAGGGGAATACCGGGCCGCGTGGCGCTGTTGCCGCGGGCGTGACAGGACAGCCTCAAGAAGACGTGCAGTTCTGGTTCGATCCGCTGTGCCCCTGGGCCTGGATCACTTCCCGCTGGATGCTGGAGGTGGAGAAGGTCCGGCC
>DAIOWL010000109.1:2811-11930 GCA_036758545.1 Streptosporangiaceae bacterium
GCCCCTGGGCCTGGATCACTTCCCGCTGGATGCTGGAGGTGGAGAAGGTCCGGCCTGTGCGCACCGACTGGCGGATCATGTCGCTGGCCTACCTCAACCTGGTCCAGCACGAAGGCAAGGGTCTCACGGACGAGTACCTGGAACGGATGGGCAAGGCCTGGGGGCCGATCCGGGTGGTCGCGGCCGCGGCCCAGGAACGCGGCCCGGACGTCCTTGGGCCCATCTATACCGCCATCGGGACCCGGTACCACGTGCAAGGACGCCGGGAGGACCCGCAGACGATCCCCGAGGCCCTGGCCGAGGTGGGCCTGCCCGCGTCGCTGGCTAGCGCGGCGGACAGCACCGAGCTCGATCAGCTCATCAAGGACTCACATAACGAGGCGTTCGACGATGTCGGCCTCGACGTCGGCACCCCCGTCATGCGCATCCGCGGCCACGCCATCTTCGGTCCCGTCGTCACGCCCGCGCCGCGCGGCGAGGCGGCCGGCCGGCTGTGGGACGGGGTCGCGCTGGTGACCGAGACGGACGGCTTCTTCGAGCTCAAGCGGAGCCGGGACCGCAAGCCGTCGTTCGACTGACGACCGAGCCGGCCGCGGCGCGGAACATCCGCCAGGTGGCCGGCCCGTCAACCGGGCCGGCCAGCCGCGGGACAACGGCCGGGTCACCCCGGCGGTGAGCTGCGCGCGGGATGAGACGCCCAGCTTCATGACGATGTGCGCCACGTTTGTCTGGACGGCGCGCCTCGATGTGTACAGGTGCCCGCTGATCTGCGCAATGGCGCCGTCGCGGCCGTAGGGCGGATGGAATCGCTGACGGCCGTCAACATCAGCCAGCTCGCTGATGTCTTCCCAGGGGCCGGGCGGGACGCTGGAACTGTCGAGAAAAGGCAGTTCCCGGAGGTTCCTGATGAACGAATACTGCGACAGCGGGCAGTGCCCCGCGCAAGCCCGTGTCACGGTCTTCACCCGCCACGGCCCGCTGTTCATGTGCGGGCACCATTTCCGACGGCACTCCACCGCGCTCGAGCCGCTCGTGTTCGGCGCGTACGACATGCTGACCGGCGATCCGATCCGCTTCCGCGCGCCGGTCTGGCGAGCCTGAGCATGTGCGAATATCCCCACGTCGTGGTCACCGAGGCCTCGTCCGGCACCGGGCGGGCTGTCACGCTGTGCCTGGCCGCTAGCGGGTATCACGTCTACGCTGGCGTCCGCACCCATGCCGGCGGAGTCGCGCTGCACCAGCACACGCCGCCCGACGCCGGCCTGATCACCCCGCTGCTGCTCGACGTCACCCGCCCGATCCAGGTCATGGCCGCCGTGCGGGCCGTCACCGCGCACACCGGCCCGGGTGGCGTCGCCGGGCTGGTGAACGACGCGGGCACGGACGGCTTCGGCCCGCGGCCCGCGGTCAGCGTCACCGGCGAGCTCGCCGTCATCCGGGCGTTCGTGCCGCTGCTGCGTCGGGCCCAGGGCCGGATCGTGCTCATCGAGTCGGGCGGGGTCCGGCCAACCCAGCCGTTCGCGGGGCCGCTGACGGCGATGTCCGCGACCCTGCGCGCCGAACTCGCCCCGTGGCACATCGACGTCACGCTCACCGAGCCCGGGGCGGCCGCCGGAACCATCACCCGTGCCCTGACCGCACCCCGGCCGCGAGCAACATCGGCTAGCCCGTGGTTCGGCTTGTATGACGTAGATCCCGCGAGCTCAGCCTCGTTACGAGCGGACGCCCGGGCACGCGCCACGGCCCGTTCGGTGCACAGGGGATGCTTCTTGTGCTACTTCTTGGCTCACGCATGTTAGCCAGGACCCGAGGTGGTGTGATGTCGGACCGTCCGTTTGAGCTCACCTGGACACCCGAGGGGATGGTGGCGCGGATCCGGCTGCGGGGCAGCTCGGTGCTCTCGTCGCCGATGCTGAACCGGGGCACCGCGTTCACGCAGGCCGAACGGGAGGCGCTCGGACTCACCGGGCTGCTGCCCGACGGCGTGTCGACGATCGAGGGGCAGCTGAGGCGGGTCTATGCGCAGTACCTGCGCCAGCCCGATGACCTGGCCAAGAGCCTGCATCTCGGCCAGATACGGAGTCGCAACGAGGTGCTGTTCTACCGGCTGCTGACGGAGCACATCCACGAGATGCTGCCGATCGTGTACACCCCGACGGTGGGGACCGTGATCCAGCGGTACAGCCTGGACTTCGGCCGTCCGCGCGGGGTGTACCTGTCGGTCGATCACCCCGACCAGGTGGAGACGGCCTTCCGCAACTACGGTCTCGGGGCCCACGAGGTGGACCTGATCGTCGCCACCGACTCCGAGGGCATCCTGGGCATCGGCGACTGGGGGGTGGGCGGTATCGCGATCGCGGACGGGAAACTGGCCGTCTACACCGCGGCGGCCGGCCTGCATCCCCGCCGGGTCATCCCGGTCGTGCTCGACACCGGGACCGATAACCCTGACCTGCTGGCCGAGGACATGTACCTGGGCAGCCGGCACCCGCGGGTCCGGGGTGAACGGTATGACCAGCTGATCGACGCCTATGTCAGCACCGCCACCCGGCTTTTCCCGAACGCCATGCTGCACTGGGAGGACTTCGGCGCCGCCAACGCCCGCCGCATCCTGCTGAAGTACGCCGGCACCTGCTGCACGTTCAACGACGACATCCAGGGCACCGCCGCGGTGGTACTGGCCGCCGCGCTGTGCGCGACCCGCGCCGCGGGCACGGCGATGCGCGATCAGACGGTGGTGATCCACGGCGCCGGCACCGCCGGGATCGGGATCGCCGACGCGCTGCGCCAGGTCATGATCGACGAGGGGCTCAGCTCGGACCAGGCCACGGCGCGGTTCTACGCACTGGGCAGCAAGGGCCTGCTGACCGACGACTACCCCGGGACGCTGCGCGACTTCCAGGTGCCCTACGCCCGGACGGCCGCCGAGGTCGCCGCCTGGCCGCGCGACCCGGACGGCCGGATCGGCCTGGCCGAGGTGGTGACCCGGAGCCGCGCCACCATGCTGATCGGGACCTCGACCCAGCCCGGGGCGTTCACCGAGCAGATCGTCACCGCGATGGCCTCGCACGCCGAACGGCCCATCATCATGCCCCTGTCCAACCCCACCTCGCACTCCGAGGCCCAGGCCGCCGACCTGATCGCGTGGACCGGCGGGCGGGCGCTCATCGCGACCGGCAGCCCCTTCGCGCCGGTCCCCTACCACGGGGTCGAGTACCAGGTCGCCCAGGCCAACAACGCGCTCATCTTCCCCGGTCTCGGCCTCGGCGTCACCGTCAGCCGGGCCCGCCGCGTCAGCGACGGCATGCTCGTCGCCGCGGCCGACGCGCTGGCTGGCCTGGCCGACGCCACCGCCCCGGGCGCGGCCGTGCTGCCCCCGGTGACCAGCCTGCGGGCGGTGTCCGCCGCGGTCGCCGAGGCTGTTGCCCGGGCGGCCCGGGCCGAGGGGCTCTCCGACGTGCCCCTCGACGGCCTGGCCGAACGGGTCCGGGCGGCCATGTGGGAACCCGCCTACCCGAACGTCGAGGCCATCTGACGCCGTGCCCGGGGCCCGGTCCGCTTCAGGCGCCGAGAGCCAGGAAGGAGTGCGCCGTCGCTTCGGCGAGCGGATCGCCGCCGGCCGCCCGGCGTGCGGCCAGGAGGGCTTCGGGGAGCGTGGCACCACGTTGCAGTGCCTCGTGCAGAGCCACCATGACTGGTACCACGGCGATGTCGTTGACGGGCACGACGCTGGCCACGATTCCGGCTGCGCCGAGCGGCATCAGGCTGCTGACCAGGCCCAGGAGCTCGTCGGCACCCACCGGCGCAGCGACTCCGGAGTCACAGCCAGCCAGGACGAGATAGTACGGTGCGCGGCCAAGGCGCTCGAAGTCGTGCACGATCAGCGGCCCGTCGTCGAGCAGGATGGACGAGAACATGGGGTTGTCAGCCCGGAACGTGCCGTGAGCCGCGATGTGCGCCAGCCACGCGCCGTCCAGGGCGGTGAGCACCTGGCCGGCCGTGGCGTTGCCGTGGCCCAGCAGCATGGCCCCCGGATACCGAGAGCGCAGCGGCTCGATCTCCGCACCCTTGGTGGCCAGCCCGGGCCCGGTGACGAGGGCGACGCGCCGCGGGGATGGCGGCCGCATGCGACGGGCACGCAGCCAGGCCGACGCGGACGGCGCCACGGTCACGACGCGATCGCGCAGCGACGACATGAGGGTCCATGGCACCGCCCGGAACTGGGCGGGCGGGATCACCACGACCGGGCCGTCCCCGAGCTCGGCGGCCGCGCCGCCGAGCAGCGCGGCCTCGAGCGCGGCGCCTCTGTACTTCAGCACGATTTCGTCGCCGGGTTGCCGGCGGCCATGGGCGAGGCGGCGCAGCACGAAGCGGTTCAGCTGGACCTCGCGTTCGGCCACGCTGCCCACCGTATGCAGGCGAACCCGGCGGTCCGCGACGACGACCACGTGCAAGACGCCGTCCACCGTGACAAGCTCGATCAGCGTGGCCGGGCCGAGCTCGTCGAAGAGCTCGTCCAGGTTGAACTGGCCTTCCCCGCGCTCGTGACGGCCGGGCAACCGGCGCGTGCGGGCCTGGACCGCCGCCTCGAGCCGCCGCCGCTCGCGCTCCAGGGCGTTCCGGCGTGAGGTGGTCGTCTCGCCATCCCTGAGGAGCCGACTCACGCTGCGTAGTGCTTCGAGCTCGGCCGTTAGCTCCTTGTCTCCACGGAGCGGTGTGCTCCGGGCGGCCAGCGCGGTCGCCCGCCACCGCTCGCTCCAGAACAGCAGCCGGCGGACGTCGCCCCGCTTGAGCGCGTCGCGCTGGGCCAGCGTGGCGAACTCCGCGCCGTGCGCGGTGCCGTACGCGCGCAACTCGGTGGCCCCGAGTCGCATCTGGTGCTCCTCGAGCGCGTCGAGGCCACGGGCGCAGGCGGCGGCGGTGGCCCGGGGGTTGGCCCGTGCCTCGGCTTGCAGGGCCCGGGCCAGCCAGGCCACGCTCCGGGGCAGCGGTGGGCCGCCGCGGCGGAACTGTGCGGCGCGCTCAAGATGCGGGTCGGCTGTCATGACGCTCCCCCGGCTCAGCGCGATGCGCCCGGCGAGCAGGTGCGCCTGCATCGCCTCGCCCGCCCGGGCCGCATCGAGACCGGCGGCGACCAGCTCGGCAAAGCGGAGCAGGGCCACGGAATGCTCGCCCGCGGCGTACCTGGCCTCGGCGAGGACGAGGGCGGTACGCGCTTCCCAGTGGAGCCGATCCTGCGTGCGGAACAGCCGACGGGCCCGGCGGGCATGCTCTTTGGCGTCGACCGGGTGACCGGCGGCCAGGGTTGCGGTGGCGGCCGCGAAGAGTACTTCCGCCTTCTTGTACGCTATCCCGCCCTTCGGAGGCAGTCGGCTGAGCGCGGCCACGGTCTCTTGCGCTGCTTCTTCGGCTAGCCCGGCGGCCAGCAGGGCCGAGCAGCGATCGACGGTCAGGTCGAGGTTGGTCTCGCCGAGCGCGTCGTAACGATTCCGTGCCTCGTCGAGATAGGTGAGCGCCTCGGGAAGGTGCCCGCGGATAAGCGCAAAGTATCCGATGTTGTGCCGGGCCTTGGCGTACTCGAATTCCTGCCCGCTGGAGGCGAACATCTCCTCGGCCCGGGCGTAGTCCGCGGCCGCGCGGCCAGGCAGGCCGAGCTCAAGGAAGATCGCGGCTCGATGGGTCAGTGACCGGGCCTCCCATACCGTGTCGCCTGTCCGGCGGAAATAGGGCAGGGCGCGGCTCAGGTCCTGATGTGCATCGTTGTAACGGCCCAAGTACACGAAGAGAAAGGCGCGCCGCATGAGCACGCGGCCGATCAGGTCGCCGCGCGAGGCGGCCACCGCCCGGTCCAGCAGGGCCAGCCCTTGCCTGCTGCGGCCCGTCCACGCAAGCGTGACGCCGAGGGTGGCCTGCACGTCGACCTCACGCTCGGGCTGGCCGGACGCGCGGGCCAGCCTCATGCCCTCCTTCAGCTCAGCGATCGCCCCCGGGAGGTTCCCGCGGTCGCGCAGGACGATACCGATCGCTTGGTGCGCCAGCGAGGCATCATAGGCGCCGGGACGACCGGCCAGCACGGAACGCGCGGCAACCAGCGCATCCTGTGGCCGGGACAGGGTCAGCGCCAGCAGCCGGGCAGGATCGGACCGCACGCCCTCTGTATCAGGATCTCCTCGTTCCATCTCCGATAATGCTAGACAGTTCCCGACACCGAGCAAAAGGAGCGGGGAGTCAGCATGACCGTTCATGACGAGGGAAACGACGAGCGACGACGGCGTCTGCAGGCACAGGTCGGCCTGGTCCTGTCGGGCATACCCGGTGTTACCGGTGGTATGGGCAGAGCGGTGGCCCACCCCGCCGACTGGGCCGAACGAGGCGAGGTGGCTTACCACCACCGGGACCGGACCTTGCTGGTCCGGGACGCCGACGTTGACCGGGTGGCGGCGGTCGTCTCCGGTACCCCGGCTGCACACGACAACAACATGCGCGGCCTGACCCGGTTCGAGCTCTCCGCTGACGAGCGCCGCAGCGTGGACGAAGCCTGCGCCGAGATCGACCGAGCCCATGGCGAGGGGGTGGCCACACCCGATCACCTCCTGTACGTCTGCCATACCGGCAGTTCCTGTCCGGCCACGGAGCCGGAGGAGGTCCCGGGCGACGCGCCGCCCGACCCGGGAATGTCCGCCGAGCCGCGCGACGGCGAAGGAGTCCTGGTGGTGATTCCCGACAGCGGCTGGCTACCAGGTGCGGACACCGAGCACACGTGGCTGACGGGTGTCGCGGGCGAACCGGAGAACCCGATCGGCGGGTACCCGCCCCGTATCCTTCCTTACGCCGGCCACGGGACGTTCGTGGCGGGCGTCGCGCGGGCCATGGCACCCAGCGCCGAGGTGTGGGTGGACAAGACCTTCGCCAAGTTCGGCGCGGTCTTCGAAGCCGACCTGGTCAAGCAGATAGTCGCCGCGCTCGGGCGGGGCGCGGCGGTCATCTCGCTGTCGTTCGGCACCTACAGCCGCAATGACCTTCCGCTGCTCGGCTTCGAGATCGTGGAGCAAAGGCTGCAAAGCCAGGCCGGATCGGTCCTGGTGTCGGCGGCGGGCAACGACTCGACCAGGAACCCGTTCTGGCCGGCCGCCTATCCCTGGGTGGTAGGCGTCGGCTCGCTCAACGCCGACCGGAACGGCAAGGCCTCGTGGAGCAACTACGGGCCCTGGGTGGATGTCTTCGCACCTGGTGAAGGCCTGGTCAACGCCTTCGCCCGGGGCGACTACCTCTGCACCGAGCCACCGAACGAGGATACCTGGCGGAAGTTCGACGGCATGGCCCGCTGGAGCGGCACGTCCTTCTCGACTCCGCTCGTGGCGGGGCTCATCGCGGCGCGCATGTCGAAGACCGGCGAGACCGGTCCGCAGGCGGCAGAGGCGCTGCTGGCCAGGGCCAGGACCCAGACCATCCGCGGCGTGGGCCCGGTGATCCTGCCGGGGCAGGCTTACTGATACCGGGACGGCTCAGGTCGTAGCGGCTGCCGCGGAGGCCACCCAGTCCGCTACGACCTGGCCCAGCACCGGAAGCGGCAGGGATCCGTGATCGAGGACGGCGGAGTGGAAGTCGCGGATGTCGAAGGCGGCTCCCAGCCGGGCGCGGGCCTCGTCGCGCAGCCGCAGGATCTCGCGCTGTCCGACCAGGTAACCCAGCGCCTGGCCGGGCAGCGCGATGTAACGGTCGATCTCAGCGTCGACGAAGTCCTCGGGCATGGGCGAGTGCGCCAGCGCGAACTCCCGGGCCCGCGCCCGGCTCCAGCCACGAGCGTGCAGTCCGCTGTCGACGACGAGCCGGACGGCGCGCCAGGCGGCGCAGCCGAGCATGCCAAGCCGCTGCACGTCGTCGGAGTACAGGCCGAACTCGTCGGCCAGCCGCTCGGCGTACAGGCCCCATCCCTCACCGTGGGGTACGACGTAGAAGCCCGTCAGAAGCAGCGGCAGGTCCGGCAGAAGCTGCACCCGGGCGAACTGCGCGTGGTGTCCGGGCACCCCTTCGTGAAACGCCGTGGCCTCCAGCGCCCAGCTCCCCGCCTGTCCGGGCTGCACGTCGTTGAACAGATACGCGCCGGGCCGGGAGCCATCCCGGGCCGGCGGCGAGTAGTAGGGCGGTGCGCCGAACCTGGCCATGTGCGGTGGCATGGGCTCGACCGCGCACGGCGGCGGCAGCGGTGAGCGGAACATGTCCGGCAGCCGTTCCTCGGCGCGGGCGATCGCGGCGGCGGCGCGTGCCATCGCCGCCGCGCCGTCCGGAGCCGTCAGCGCGGGGTCCTTGCGGAACCGCACCATCATGTCGCCGACGTTGCTGGTGCCCAGCGCTGCCCGGCCGAGCTCGCCGATCTGGTCCTCGATTTCCGCCAGGGCCGCTAGGCCGAGGCGGTGGAGCTCATCGGGGTCGAACGGGAGCGTCGTGCCGTTCCTGACGCAGCCCGCGTACGCCGGCACGCCGCCCGGTACGTAGAGCAGGCCGGCTCGCTCCGGCGGCCGCGACCGGGGCAGCAACTCGGCGAGCAGGCCGGCGTAACGGCCGATGGCCGGGCGAACCTCATCCCGGACGACGCGCTCGACCTCCTCCCGCCACGCCGACGCTCCGGCCCAGCCCTCCGGCGGCCGGTGAGCGAGCATCGGGTCGCGTTCCGGGTGCGTCAGATGATCCTCGAGCTGCCTGATGACGTCGCTGATCAGGGGGGCGACCGGTAGGAGGCCGTCTCGCACGGCGGTCCGCAGCCGCGCCGCGTGCTGGTCGAGATACACCGGGATCCGCCTGCACCTGGCCAGGTAGGCGGTCGCGCTGGCCGAGTCGTTCACCTGCGTCCGCGACGCGATCAGGAGCATCAGCGACGGGCCGCCGAGCGGGAAGGTGGTGACGCTGAATTCGTACACCCGCGAGTCGGCCGCGGCCAGCTCGCGGGCCGCGGTGTCGCGCACGGTCTCGAGCAGGACGTGGCTGCTTATCTCACCCGGGTCCGCCTCGCAGTCGGCGCAGCGGGCGATGATGTCGACGAGCCGGCCGCGCCAGTCCCGCTGATACTCCGATGACAGGTCAGGGACCGCGTCGTCGTATCCGCTGATCGCCATGAACGA
>DAIOWL010000110.1:0-11919 GCA_036758545.1 Streptosporangiaceae bacterium
CGATTTTGCCCCCGGAAGGCGTTAGTTTTTTACCGTTCCTTTACTATTTACCCATGACCCGCGTACTCCTCGCTGAGGACGACACCTCGATCTCGGAACCGCTGTCCCGCGCCCTGCGCCGGGAGGGATACGAGGTGGACGTGACGGCGGACGGTCCCAGCACGCTCGACAAGGCACTCGGCGAGGGCGTCGACCTCATCTTGCTCGACATCGGCCTGCCCGAACTCGACGGCCTCGAGGTGTGCCGCCGGGTCAGGGCCGGGGGATACGCCGTGCCCGTGCTGATCCTCACCGCGCGGGCCGACGAGGTCGATACCGTGGTCGGCCTGGACGCGGGCGCCGACGACTACGTCACGAAGCCGTTCCGGCTGGCCGAACTCCTCGCCCGGGTCCGCGCCCTGCTGCGCCGGGGCACGGCCGAGGGCTCGATCGCGCACGGTGTGCGGATCGACCCGGATGCCCGCCGGGCCTGGCACGGCGACACCGAACTCGACCTGACCACCAAGGAATTCGATCTGCTCTGGATCCTGCTGCGCGACGCGGGCAAGGTGGTCACCCGGGAGCAGATCATGCGCGAGGTCTGGGACGCGAAGTGGTGGACGTCGACCAAGACGCTCGACATGCACATTTCCTGGCTGCGCCGCAAGCTCGGCGACGATGCGCACAGCCCGAGGTACATCACCACCGTCCGGGGCGTGGGGTTCCGCTTTGAACGCGGCGACTGACGGCCCCACCCTCGACCGCCACCAGCATGCGTAAGAGGCTGTGGTTCTCGAGCTTCGCCGTGGCGGTGATCGCCGTCCTCATCGTGGGCGTGCCCGCCCTGGTAATCGCCGCCCGGCGCGGCGCGGCCGCGGTCGGCGTGACCGTGGCCGCGATGGCGGCGGCGGTCGTGCTGGCCGGCTGGCTGACCGCGGTGCTCGCGGGGCGGCTGGGCCGGCCGGTCGAGGAGCTCGCCGAGGCGGCGGCGCGGCTCGGCCGGGGCGACCCTCGCCCGCTCGGCCGCCGGTACGGGGTGGCCGACCTGGACCAGGTGGCCGACGGCCTCGAC
The DNA here is from genome assembly GCA_036758545.1 of Streptosporangiaceae bacterium. Taxonomy (GTDB): domain Bacteria; phylum Actinomycetota; class Actinomycetes; order Streptosporangiales; family Streptosporangiaceae; genus Palsa-504. The sequence goes on from DAIOWL010000110.1 coordinate 1,052, forward strand.
ACGTCGGCGCGCAGGCTCAGCACCCTGCTGGCCGCGGACCGTGAGCTCACCGCGGACGCGTCGCATCAGCTGCGCACGCCGCTCACCGCCCTGTCGATGCGGCTGGAGGAGATGATCGCGGCGGCGGACGACCCGGACGTGGTCCGGGAGGAGGGCAGCGCCGCCCTGGCCCAGGCCGAGCGGCTAGCCGACGTGGTGACCCAGCTGCTCAGCCCGGCCCGGCGGGCCACCGCGTCGGCGGCCGCGCTGACCGGCATCGACGAGATCGTGCAGCAGCAGGTCGTCGAGTGGGAGCCGACCTTCCGCCGGGCGCGCCGCAAGCTCGTGGTGATCGGCGTGTCCGGCCTGCAGGCCCATGTCAGCCCGGGCGGCCTGGCGCAGGTGCTCGCCACGCTGCTGGACAACGCCCTCATGCACGGCGGGGGAACGGTGACCCTGCAGACCTCGCAGAACTCGCGCTCGGTGGTGATCGAAGTGCGGGACGAGGGTAAGGGCGTCCCGCCGGAGCTGGCCTCCCGGATCTTCGAGCGGAGCGTCAGCGGGCGCCCGGAGGGCACCGGGCTGGGCCTGTTCCTGGCCCGGACGATGGCGGCGGCGGACGGCGGACGCGTGGTGCTGATCAAGCCGAAGCCCCCCACGTTCGCGGTGTTCCTGCCCAGGAACCCGCCGCAGACGGCCGCCCAGCCGGTCCGCGGTCCGGCCTAACCGACCGTCATAACCGCCCGGCATTACCGCACAGCATTACCGCACAGCGAGCCGCTAGCGCCGCCGCGCATCCGCGGTGTCGAGCAGCTCCCACGACGGCCCGTACTCGCGCTCGAAGGAGGAGGCGTCCAGCGCCTCGTCCAGGGTCTCGTCCGCCGTCCCGGCCAGGATCGCCCCGGCTTCGCTCGTCTCGGTGACGTCGACGTACCCGGACACGGCGGCTTCGCCGGCGGCCACGGCGGCGCCGGGAGCGCCGGCCAGGAACACCCACTTCTTGTACGAGAAGTACCGGAAGATGGTGCCGAGCCCGGTGCCGGCCAGGCTGGCCGCGTTGAAGACCAGGGTGCCCTTCATGTCGAGCCCGTAGGTGACGAACGCGATGACGCACTCGGCGATAGCCAGGCCGACGACGTTGAACGCGGCGAACAGAAGGCCCTCGCGCAGCAGCGCCTGGTTCACCCGGTGCCTGAAGGTCCAGAACCGGCTGCCGAGGTACGTGAGCACGGTGGCCGCGATGATGGACAGCCCCTTGGAGACCATCGGCCCGATGCCGACCGCGCCGTGCAGGTAGGCCGCGCCGCCCAGGTCGACGATCGAGCCGACCAGGCCGACCAGGCCGAATTTCGCGAGCTCAGGAATCAGTTCGGCGAAGCGCTTGGACAGGCTCACCATCCTGGGCATACGAAATAGTCCTTTCGGGACGGCATCATCATCTGGCCTGTGCGCACACCCCCGTACAGGCTCCACTCAAGACCCGCACATGCTACCGGCCGCGGCTCAATGACGACTCAGCCTTCCCTGAGACGGCGGTATGAAACGGGACACAACCCGCGAACCGGATGCGCGCTGCCCAAAGCCAGCCTGCCGAAGACCAGCCAGCCAAAGATCAGCCGGGTGTCACGCGGCGAGCGTGTTCTCCCTCCCGGTCCTGGCGATGGCGTGCCAGGTCAGGTACACCACGGCCGTGATCACGAAGCCGACCTCGAAGGTCAGGTCCCCGACGGCCCCCACGTGCGTGGGCACCACGCCGATGTACTCGGTCTGGTTGGAGAACAGCCAGATCGAGATGCCGATCCCGATCAGCATGGCCACCGGCCCGGCCCAGTTCGCATGCCGCTTGTCGAACAGCAGCGATTCGTGCGGGTCCTTCCGCAGCAGCATGTCGCAGAGGTACACGGCCAGCCACGGGGCGATCCAGTACGCGATGATCAGCAGGAAGTTCTCGTACTTGCTGGCCGCGTTGTGCAGGCCGCTCCAGGCCAGGAAGAACCCGATGGTGCCGAACCCGAGGGCCACGATCGCCCGGCGCAGCGAGAGCGGCAGCTTGATGCCGATCGCGGTGAAGGACAGCGCGCCGGAGTAGATGTTGAGCACGTTCGCCGAGACGGCGCCGAGCGCGATGGCCAGTAGCGTAAGGTCGGCCAGTGGCGTGGCCAGCAGCCCGGTGAAGCCGCCGGTCGGGTTGGTGTCGAAGGCCTTGACCGCGCTGGCCACGGTGCCGGCCCCCGCGCCGACGATCTCGAGCAGCGCGCAGGACAGGAACAGGCCGAGCCCGGCCCACCACGCGATCGCGGTCCTGCTCGTCTCCGGCTTGAAGTACCTGGTGTAGTCCGACGCGTACGGGTTCCACCCCACCGCGTATCCGAACGACGCACCGAACGTCAGCAGGAACGCGCCGGGGATGGTGTGGTGAACCGCGCCCGGATGGGCCTTGCTCAGGATGACCCCGGACGCGATCAGGAAGATCACGGTGAGCACCGGGAAGGCGTACCGCTCAAACGCGTGCACCAGGTTGTAGCCGAAGAACGCCACCACGACCTGCACCACCACGATGATGAGCAGGCACAGCACCTGGGGCAGGTGGGTCAGGGCGTTCAGCGCGAAGGCGCCGCTGACGCTGTTCACCGCGAACCACCCGATGCCGGCCGTCACCGAGTTCAGCCCGGCCGGCAGCGCGTTGCCCCAGTAGCCGAACCCCAGCCGGCTCAGCACCATCTGCGGCACCCCGTACTTGGGCCCGCGCAGGGACAGGATTCCCTGGGTAATTCCGCCGATCGCGCTGCCCAGGATGAGTGCGATCGCAGCCTCCCAGAAGCCGAGACCGAACACCACGACCGCGAGCATGCCGACGAAGATCGTGGCGAACTCCATGTTCGGCGAGGTCCAGGTCCAGAAAAGCTGAATCGGCCGGCCGTGCCGTTCGTTGAGCGGGATGAATTCGGCCCCGCCGGGCTCGACCTCGAAAACCTGGGTGCCGTAACTGCCCTCCCGGACAAGGACGCCAGGCCCGGCGCCGCCGCTGTGTGTGACGTCCTGATCGCGTGTCGCCATTTGCGCTCCCCTCCGGGGTGGCCCATGATCACAAGTCTTTTACCCCGTTATATGCAGGGCGAAAGGCTTCGATTGTTTCGTAGCAGAAAAACACTGCCCGCGAGGAAACGGTTGCATTACATCCTGGCTACGCGCACCCCAGTGCTAGCCGGGCCGGCGGTCCCGTAGGGTACGGACCGTGACCGATTCCGCGGAGCCGACGGCGTCAAGGGTCCCGGCTCCAGCACCCCCCGTGGTGGGCATGGTCGGCGGCGGCCAGCTCGCCCGGATGACGAGCCAGGCCGCCACCGGCCTGGGCATCGGCTTCCGCGTGCTGGCCGGCGACCCCGGCGAGAGCGCGGCCCAGGTCGTGGCCGGGACCCGGCTGGGCGACTTCCGCTCGCTGGCCGACCTGCGCGGCTTCGCGGCCGGCTGTGACGTGCTCACCTTCGACCACGAGCACGTGCCAGGCCCGCACCTGGCCGCGCTGGAACAGGACGGCGTGACGGTCAGGCCGGACGGCGCCGCGCTCCGCTTCACCCAGGACAAGCTCGCCATGCGCGAGCGGCTGACCGGGCTGGGCATCGCCTGCCCGCGGTTCGCGCCGGTGCGCACCGTCGCCGAGGCCGAGGCGTTCGCGGAGGGCTCCTGGCCGCTGGTGCTCAAGGCGGTCAGCGGCGGCTACGACGGCAAGGGCGTCTGGGTCTGCGAGTCCGCCGCCGAGGCCGCCGGGGTCCTCGCGCACGACCTCGAGATCATGGCCGAGGAGTACGTCGGCTTCGACCGCGAGCTCGCGGTGCTCGCGGCCCGCTCGCCGCACCGGCAGGGCGCGGTGTACCCGGTGGTGCAGACGGTCCAGCGGGACGGCGTCTGCCGTGAGGTGATCGCCCCCGCGCCCGGCCTGACCTCCGGCCGCCGGGCCGAGGCTCAGGAGCTGGCGCTGCGGATCGCGAAGGAACTCGGCGTCACCGGCCTGCTCGCGGTGGAGATGTTCGAGACACCGGCCGGGCTGCTGGTCAACGAGCTCGCCATGCGCCCGCACAACACCGGCCACTGGACCATCGAGGGCGCCCGCACGTCCCAGTTCGAGCAGCATCTGCGGGCCGTCCTGGACCTGCCGCTCGGTGACCCGGCGATGGCCGCGCCGGCCGCGGCGATGGCCAACGTGCTCGGCGGCGACGACGCCGACGTGTACGACAGGTACATCCACGTGATGGCCGCCGACCCGGCGGTGAAGGTGCACATGTACGGCAAGCAGGTCCGCCCGGGCCGCAAGATCGGCCACGTCACCGCGATCGGCGAGGACCCGGAGGACCTCGCCGACCGGGCCCGCCGCGCGGCCAGCTACCTCCGCTGGGGCAAGGAGGACGGCGATTGAGCGAGAACCCCGTCGTCGGCGTCGTGATGGGCAGCGACTCGGACTGGCCGGTGATGCGCGCCGCGGCCGAAGCCCTCGACGAATTCGAGGTCCCCTACGAGGCCGATGTGGTATCCGCGCACCGGATGCCGCACGAGATGATCGAGTACGGCTCGTCGGCCGAACGCCGCGGGCTGCGGGTGATCATCGCCGGCGCCGGCGGCGCCGCGCACCTGCCCGGCATGCTGGCCTCGGTCACGCCGCTGCCGGTGATCGGCGTGCCCGTCCCGCTGGCCAACCTGAGCGGCCTCGACTCGCTGCTCTCGATCGTCCAGATGCCGGCCGGCATCCCGGTGGCGACCGTCGCGGTCGGCGGCGCCCGCAACGCCGGCCTGCTCGCCGTCCGCATCCTCGGCGCCGCGGAAAGCCCCGGCGGTACCGCGCTGCGGGCCAGGCTCGCGGCTTTCGCCGAGGCCCTCGCCGGTCAGGCCCGCGCCAAGGGTGCCGCCCTGCGCGGCCAGCGCCCGTAGTTTCGTACCGAACGGGCGGCGTTTTCCGCCCAGATAACGGTGCTTGCCCCATTGCCGGTACGGGTACGCTCCTCGAACGGGATCCGACCCGGGGCGAGGAGGCGCGCGTGAGCATTGGCGCGACGCTGGCCGCGGCCCGCCGCCGGGCCGGGCTCACCGTTAGTGACGTCAGTCAGCGCACGCGTGTCACGGAGCCCATCATCCAGGGTATAGAGCAGGATGACTACGCTGCGTGCGGCGGTGATTTCTATGCGCGCGGCCATATCCGCGCCATCGCGCGGGCCGTGGGGGAGGATCCCGTGCCGCTGATCGACGAGTTCGACTCGACCTGGCGATCGGCCCAGGAAGTCACGGCCGCCGAGGCGTTCCAGCCCGCCATGCCGCTTCGGAAGCGGGAGCGCCGGCGGAGGCGCTGGTCCGGCGTGCTGGCCGTGCTGGTCCTGGCGGTCCTCGGCTTCGCCAGCTACAAGTTCGTCTCCGGCGTGGGCCACTCCCGGCCCGCGGCCGCGGCCACCCCTCGTCCCTCATCGCCGGCTGGCGCCACCAATCCGCCGGCCAGCGTTCCGGCCGTCCAGGGCAGCACGGCGCAGAGTACCTCGGCTCAGGCCAGCGCGTCCCAGGCCTCCACCTCGCCGGCGCCCTCGGCGAGCCCGGTGACGGTTCAGGTGCTGGCCCCGGTCAGCGTGACGGCCTTCGGCCCGGCCGGCCGGGGTGACGGCGACGACTCGCAGCGAGCGGCGCTGGCCATCGGCGGCGACCGGGCCCGCCCCTGGATCAGCCAGTGGTACGCCACCGCGCGGTTCGGGGCGCTGAAGCAGGGGACCGGGCTGCTGCTGGACATGGGCCGTCCGGTCACCGTGGCCTCGGTCCGGCTGTCCCTGGTCAACTCGGGCGCGGACATCAAGTTGCGAGCCGGGAGCAAGCCCGTCCCGGCCTGGCTCCCCTCGGTCGCTCACGTCTCGAACGCGGGCCGCACCGCGCAACTGAAGCCCGGCGCGCCGGTGCACGTCCGCTACGTCCTGATCTGGTTCACCAAGCTGCCCCCCGACAACGAGGGCCACTACCGGGCCGGCGTCTACCGCATCACCGTCCAGGGCCACCGCTGACCGCCGGGCCGGCCGGCGATCTACCATCGAGGCATGAGCGATGATTTCCCGGCGTTCGCCCTGTCCGAGGAGCACCAGGCGCTGCGCGAGGCGGTGCGCGCCCTGGCCGACGACAAGATCGCGCCCCGCGCCGCCGACGTCGATCGCACCTCCGAGTTCCCCTGGGACGTGTACGAGGCGCTGGTCAAGGCGGACTTTCAGGCCGTGCACATTCCCGAGGCCTACGGCGGCGCCGGCGCCGACGCGATCGCCACCGCGATCGTCATCGAGGAGGTGGCCCGCGCCTGTGCCTCGTCGTCGCTGATCCCCGCGGTGAACAAGCTGGGCACGGTACCGCTGATGATCGCCGCGTCGGAGGATGTGAAAGCCAGGTACCTGGCGCCCGTCGCACGCGGCGAGGCGATGTTCTCCTACGCGCTGTCCGAGCCGGAGGCCGGCTCGGACGCGGCGGCCATGAAGACCAGGGCGGTGCGCATCGACTCCGGCTACGTGCTGAACGGGGTGAAGCGCTGGATCACCAACGCCGGGGTGTCGAAGTACTACACGGTGATGGCGGTCACCGACCCGTCGGCGGGCGCGAGCGGGATCTCCGCGTTCGTGCTGGAGGACGGGGACCCGGGCTTCACGTTCGGGGCGCCCGAGCACAAGCTCGGCATCAAGGGCTCCCCGACCAGGGAGCTCTACTTCGACGACTGCGCGATCCCGGCCGACCGGCTGGTCGGCGCCGAGGGCGAGGGGTTCAAGATCGCCCTGCGCACCCTGGACCACACCCGCATCACGATCGCGGCGCAGGCCCTCGGCATCGCCCAGGGCGCGCTCGACTACGCGCTCGGCTACGTCAGGGAGCGCAAGCAGTTCGGCCGGCCGGTCGCCGACTTCCAGGGCCTGCAGTTCATGATCGCCGACATGGCCATGAAGCTGGAGGCGGCCCGCCAGCTCACCTACGCCGCCGCGGCCAAGTCGGAGCGGGCCATGGCGGGCGAGAAGATCGACGATCTGACCTTCTTCTCCTCCGCCTGCAAGTGCCTGGCCTCCGACGTGGCCATGTCGGTGACCACCGACGCGGTGCAGCTGCTCGGCGGCTACGGCTACGTCAACGACTACCCGGTCGAGCGGATGATGCGCGACGCCAAGATCACCCAGATCTACGAGGGCACCAACCAGATCCAGCGCATGGTCATGGCCCGCCAGCTCCTGAAGGGCTGATTCAGGGCCGGGTCCCGGGTTGGTCGTCTGAAGGTATGTTCGCGTCCAGCAGCGTGGTAGAGCCAGCCGAACGCGTGACGGCATCCTCGGTCCGCTCCCGCAGGCGCTCAAGTGATTCGCCGTCGCCGAGCGGGACGGTAGCTTCCATCCGCGTGCTGGCCTGCACCTCGGGCAGATCCATGACCGCATCAACCAGGCTCGCACGGCGGCCAGGGGCAATGTGCCCGGCCGACGCATGCAGCGACGCCCGCACAGTTCCTTCGGCTCCGGCGGCCGTTGTCACCTCGGCCGCCGCGACCGGCTGGCCGTCATCGTCGACTTCGATGTGCCGGGGCCTATCAGGATTAGTCATGACGGTGCCTCCTGGGATCGATCGCTTGTACCTGCAAAGACAAGCGGAACCAGGCTCCATCCGTCTCGATTTGGCCCAGCAGGCCCGGACACCCAACCGCTCCACTGCCACAGATCTCGCTACCTCCCTGCCCCCGCCGCCCAGGCTGAAACTGCGCCCGACCGAGCAGCCCTCCGCCATTCCTGCGGTGAAAATGCTTTGCGTGCTGCGGCCGGCGGGCGCTGTAATCGGCGGATGGGTGAGGTCCTCAGGCACGTGCTCGCGGTGCTGCCCGCGTTCTTGCTGGCCTGCCTGGCCGTGGCCGCGCTGCCGGGGCCGTCGACGGCGTTGTTCCTGCACCGGACGGTGCGCGACGGGCGCGCCGCGGGGCTGGCCGCCGTGGCCGGCAACGAGATCGGCGTCTTCTGCTGGGCGCTGGCCGCCGGGGCGGGCCTGACCGGGCTGCTGCGCGCCAACCGGTGGCTGTACCTGGGTTTGCACGTCGTGGGCGCGATCGTGCTCGTGTATCTCGGGGTGTCCGCGTGGCGCAGCGCGCGGCGCCAGGACGGCGACGCCGAGTTCGGCGCGGCCTTCGCCCGGCGGCTGCCGTCCGGGCGCACCCCGGCCGCCGCGTTCCGCGCCTCCCTGGTGACGATCGCGGCCAACCCGAAGGCGGCCGTCTTCGCGTTCTCGTTCTTCCCGCAGTTCCTGCCCCAGCATGGCTCTGTCTTCGGCACCACGCTGGCGCTGGCCTCCATCCAGCTCATCTTCGACACCACCTACTGCGTGGGCATCGTGCTGCTCGCGTCCCGGGCCCGGCGCTGGCTGTCCCGCGCCGCGATCCGCCGCCGGCTAGAACGCATCCTGGGCGCGACCCTGGTCGCGCTCGGCATCGACCTGGCCGCCGCGTCCCGCTGAGCCGCCTGGGGCGGGCTCAGCGGGACGCGACCGGTCGTCGCCCGGCAACGCTGCATCCGATTGCTGATCACGAGCGAGGCCAACGCGGCCGATTGCTGATCATGAACGAGGCCGCCGCATCCGATTGCTGGTCACGAAACGCGGCCGCCGCGGCCGATTGTGATCACGAACGCGGCCGCCGCGACCGGCAGCACGTCCCAGAAACCGACTCATGACACGCCCGCACCATCGGCACCACGGTTCGCATGCACCGGACCCGGGCGGACGCCATGAAACCCCGGATCCAGTGCGTTCAAACGCCGTGGATCGCCGGTTTCATGGCGACCGGCGGCAGGCCGATCGTCATGATCAACAGAAGCTGACCGGGCTTACGGTGCTGGTGGTGCTGATGTGCCTGACCTGTACTCCGCGCCGCCGCGCGACGTCCTGCTGAGCGGCCTTGTGTGATGGCCGGCGACCTGTACCAGGACCGGTCGCCGGCCCTTCGCCGCGGCTAGCGGGACGCGGATCCTTCGTCAGTTTTGGTCGTCATAGCAACCAAAACTGACGAAAGATCTCAGGCATGTCGTGCTTAGCCGGCCGCGATGGCCAGTTCACGCAGGCGGCGGCGGGAGACCTTGCCCGTCGCGCCCAGGGGCAGCTCCGGCACCAGGCAGAACTCGGTTGGCCGCTTGGGCCGCGGCAGCGCCGTCGCGCATGCCGCGCGCAGCGCGTCCGCGAGATCCGGCCCGCCCGGGTCCGTAGCCGGGCCAGCTGGGTCACCCGGGACAGCCGGGTCAGCGGGAACCACATAGGCGACCGGCCGCTGCCCGAGCACCTCGTCGCTGGCCGCCACGACCACGGCGGACCGGACCCCGGGCTGGGTGAGCAGGAACTCCTCGATCTCCCGCGGGTAGATCTTCTCCCCGCCCCGGTTGATCACGTCGTCGGACCGGCCGGCCAGGAACAGGTAGCCGTCCTGGTCGAGGTGGCCGAGGTCGCCGGTCTCGAGCCAGCCGTCCGCGTCGATGGCGCCGGCCGGGCCGCCCGCCGCGTACTCGGTGATGACGCCCGGGCCCCGGATCTGCACCCGGCCGATCGTGCCGGGCGGGCAGGGCCGGAGCAGGCCCTCGTCCCGGCTGACCACCCGGACCTCGGTGCCGGCTGGCCGGCCGGCCGAGCCGGCCTTGCGCGGCCCGTCCAGCGGGTTGGCGGTGATCATGCTGGCCGCCTCGGTCATCCCGTAGGTCTCCACCACCGGGATGCCGAACGACTCCTCGAACCGCTCCAGCGCCGAGGGGGCCAGCGGGGCGGAGGCCGAACGGATGAACCGGACCCGCTCCGGCACCGCCACGGGCGGATCCATGGCCAGGATCGTGATGATCGCGGGCACCGCGTTGATCCAGGTGATCTGCCGTGTCCCGATCAGCTCCCAGAAGCCGCGCCGGCTGAACTTGCGGTCGACCACCAGGCAGGCTCCGGCGGCCAGGGTGCCGAGCAGCCCGACCACCTCGGCGTTGATGTGGAACAGCGGCAGGCAGCAGTAACCGCGGTCGGCCGGGGTCAGCCGGTGGTGCGCGGCGACAGAACGGGCCACGTGCAGCAGCTGCTCCTCGCGCAGCAGGATGCCCTTCGGAGTCCCGGTGGTCCCGCTGGTGCACAGGAAGATCCCGCCGCGGCTGGCCCCGGTGGCGGCCGGATCGCGCTCCGCCCCGGCCGCCTGGCCACGATCCCCGGGCTCAGGCGGGCCGAGCACGGGGAGCCCGGACTCCAGGTCGTCGCCGACCAGCGCCCATGGCTGCGCCACCTTCAGCATCCGCGCCACATCACCGGCCGGCGCGCCCGGGTCGAGTGGCACTGCCACCCGGCCCGCCGCGAGGATGCCGACCAGCGCCGCGGCGTAGCCGAACACATCCGGCAGCCGGACCGCCACCCGGGCGCCCGGGGGTATCCCGGCCTCGTCCAGGTGACGGGCCCAGGCTCGCGCCGTGCGCTGCAGCTCAGCGTAGGTCAGCGTGGCGGTGCCGGCCGCATCCTCGAGGTAGGGGGCGTCTCCCCGGCTGGCCGCCGCCTCGTCGATTTGCTCTGTCAGCACAGTCATGTTCCGTTCTGATCGGTCGTGGTGCCCGCCAGCGCGACCGGCGCAGGCTCGGGCGCCGGCACAGGCTCGGGCTCGGGCGCCGGCACTCGCCGCGGCAGCAGGGTCCGCCAGGGTTCCTGCTTGCGCCCGGTCAGCGGCACCGCCAGCGGCGTGCGGGCCAGCAGGGCGGTGAGCAGGATGCCGCCGAAGTAAGCGATCGCCACGGTCAGCGGGAGCCACACCCAGAAGGGCGCCCGGCCCACGAAGGTCGTCCAGCCCAATGCGCCCAGTGAGGTGATGAAGATCATCTGCGCCAGGTAGATGCCGTACGCGTTGTCCGAGCCGA